>CAYUQA010000043.1:0-6664 GCA_964446135.1 uncultured Candidatus Saccharibacteria bacterium
GTATTGGTGGCAAAATCGGCGCAAAGTTCAAACGATAATTCCCCCGTTGTATTATATGTATATGGCTTTTGTGTTTGCGGATCAACCTCGATAACAATTCCGGGGAAAACATCGCTTATCTGGGCTAGGTTTTTAGGTAGCTCATTTCTTATTCGCCAATATTCAATGATTTGGCTTTCGAAAGATTGGAGATGATTTATGCGTAATTCATCAAATCGTTGTGCGCGTTGTTTGGCAGGACTGCCAACGATAAAAAATCCGGCGATGATAGCGGCGAGAACCAAAATAATTGTTTTAATGAGGGCGATTTTGGGTATGCGAGATTTTTTGTTGTCGCCATGACGAATATCCCAGAGATAGTAACCAAAGACTCCAGTCGCAACGATAAAGATAGTGATAACTTTAAGAACAAATTGAGTAGTTAGCTCGCCGCCGAGGTAGTTGTATATAATGCTGATTAAACTAACTGCCATTGCTCCGCCGGCAGCCGAGAGGGTCAGTGATAGTAGCCACCTGCGTACGCGAAGATTGGCCTTTTCAGGATTTTTAATGAGATCTTTGCGGATAAGCCAAGATAGTATCAGAAAGATCGGCGTAATGACAATCAAAATAGCTGTAGACCAGCGGATACTGCCGGAGAGTGAGCCAAAATAATAATTAAGCGGATCCGGAAAACTGAAATTGATATATTGAAAAACGAGCGTGATAAACGCTATAACTATAGTGAATAGTCCTATCGTGTTCAAAAAATAGAGAAAAAAATCGCGTGGGCTACTTTGTGCTGTTTTGTTTGACATATCTATAGATTAACATAATTTTGACAAAATGGATAGTTATGGAGCTATATAGATTTTGACAGGCCACTCTTATCAAAGTATAGTAAATATACGCGAAAGCACGCTGTTTTACATTACTAAATATCAAGAAAGGAGGAAAGGATGAAGAAAATCGGATG
Organism: uncultured Candidatus Saccharibacteria bacterium; assembly: GCA_964446135.1. Lineage (GTDB taxonomy): Bacteria > Patescibacteriota > Minisyncoccia > 2-02-FULL-40-12 > IGHO2-01-FULL-4-A > CAYUQA01. Next base: position 956 of record CAYUQA010000043.1, read on the forward strand.
GCTCATTACCTGCCAGGTTGCTTATATATTGTCTATTACTATTGTATATGTAATGCCGTTATATCTTGGTTATCGAGATGTATTTATTTTTGCCAAACAAAGAGAACCCACTCCATTTGGTTTTTGGACGATGCTATTTGTATTTTGCGCTACTCTTCTTTTTGTCGCTATGCCGTATATATTGGCTTTCGCGATCGATTTATTTTATCGCGTATTAATTTGGATTTTTATGCGTTCATATGACGATGAAGCTACAGTCTCAGAATCATTGGCTATAACGATACCAGTACTAGTTAGTATTGTTGGCATCTTTGTGATTATGGGTAGTTTCTTGATAAAAACAGTAGGCGGTATCTTTCTTCGACGCTATAACAGTTGGCTACAGCTTATCATGGCGCTTGTTATAGCGGTTGTGCCGTGCGTTGGATATATTTTTATTGCATCCTATATAGGACGCAACCCATCACTCAAGAAGTTGTTCAGCGAGTATCCAAATATTACCAGGATATTACTAATTAGTCAGACTTGTATTCTGGCTGGTCTTATGATCGGTCTCTGGTTTTTAAAACTAGAGTTGTGGAGAATTTTTACCCACTAAAGGAGGGAGTAAAAATGAGTTCGGAGTTTTTAGTATTAGTGTTGATTTCGTTTGCTATCTTTATCAGCGTGGCTGGTTTTGGTACCATATTGCATTTTCTTTGCCGGTGTTTTATTTGGCCTGATATTCAGGCATACAGAAGAAAAATTAAACTCAAAGAAAATCCGCTCAATATTAAAGAGACTACGGCGTCATATCCATCAGACTTAGAGAAAATAGAGCTTCTGCCGTTTGCCGGTATACCTTTTAATCTGACTATTCAAAATGAAGTATCTCTATGGGATCCTTCTGTATTTATGCGAGCATTTGGAGAGTCTGTTCATCGCTGTGGCGGTTTACTCAATGTCGAGAAATATATATTTTCGATTAATTGTGTCATTAACTGCGTGAAGATTTCACCCAAGAATGATCCAACCAGATGTAATTTTACGGTATGCGCAGACTTGTATCTGGTAGATAGTGTTGGCGATGTGTTTTTTTCTATTAACCCCAGTTGTGGAGGGAGGACATATGAAGAGGTGGCTGATTTGTTGGTCAGCTATTTACCCCGTCTCGTGCCATTGAATGTTACGAATTCAATGTTGGGTCCGACGGCGCGTTTTCTTAATTCAGAGTATAGATATGTTGATCAGGAAAGGGCGAATAATATTGCCTACCAATTGTCATGAGGGAGTTAATTTGCGATGCTATCGCCTACGGTGATGGCATTTTTTCTTGTAAATCCGGCGTTGACCTCGAGAATATATCGGGCGGGAGTTTTTGAAACAAATGCTTGTGGATAGGTATCGGGTGAGACATTTCGCTCGATATGGATGATCTTGTAATCCTCATCAATCCAAATCATGTCGAGTGGAAAACGCATGCCTTTCATCCAAAAAGAATAGAGACCTGGTTGGTCAAAAATAAAAAGCATGCTTTCATTATCGCCAAGTGTATTTCGTCCACCTAGTCCACGCGCTTTTGCTGGGTTGCCTCTGACGACTTCAGCACGGATGGTAGTATCACCAATATGGAGTGTTTGGTATTCTCGCAATGGACGGAATAGCCAGAAAATCCCAACGAGTGTAATAATGAATAAAACAGTTGCTGTGATAGTAATAATCCAAAATTGATGTCGCATCATATAAGTATAACAAAAGGACGGTTTCCCGTCCTGGTTTTTAGGTTTTTTACCAAATAGCGAGTGGCTGATCGGCGCAGAGTTTGTCTTCTGGCTGGCCCGAAAATGCTTCGCGAAATGCCGGAACATTGATAACCGTGCCGTTGACGCGGAATTCTGAAGGTGAATGCGGATCGGTCAGGACTCGCATTCGCAGAACTGCGTCGCGATATTTGCCGGATTCGCATTCGGCAAATCCATAAAAGAAAAGTTGTTCCGGCTTAAATCCATCAACAGATTCCGGTCGACCATGTTTTGTAAAATGTTCCTGCAGCGCATCGTATGCGATGAGTAGGCCACCGAGGTCGGCGATATTTTCTCCTTGAGTCAGGTCGCCATTCACGGCAAGATCGTCGAAAACTTTGTACGCATCGTATTGTTTGACGATTGCTTGTGTCTTGGTTTTGAATTTCTCTTTGTCTTCGGGCGTCCACCATTCGTGTAGGTTGCCTTCTGCGTCGTAGAGCGAGCCTTGATCATCAAAACCATGAGTGAGCTCGTGACCGATAACCGAACCTATCCCGCCATAATTTTTGGCAACATAAATGTTTGGATCAAAAAATGGCGGTTGCATAATACCGGCTGGGAAAACTATCTCGTTCAAACTCGGCCAGTAATAAGCGTTGACGGTGGACGGTGTCATGAGCCATTCGGTGCGATCAGTCGGTTTGCCGTATTTATCAATTGAGCGTTTAAACTCAAACGCTGAAGCGTGACATTCATTCTCGAAAAATGAGTCGTTGCCAATTTCAAGTGCCGAGTAGTCAAGCCAAACATCAGGAAAGCCGAGTTTGCAACCGATAGCTTTGAGTTTTGCGATTGCTTTTTGTTTGGTTTCCGGACTCATCCAATCAAGTTTTTGGATGCGCTTTTCATACGCGATGATCAGGTTATCAACGAGTTCGTTGATTTGTTCTTTTGCCTCATGACCGAAATATTTCTCAACATAGATTTTGCCCAGTGCTTGACCGATGGCGTCATCAGTGTCGGCAACACAACGTTTCCAGAGTACTGGAAGTTTCTGGATACCGTGTAATATTTTTCCATAGAATTCAAAATGTTCATTGACGAAATCATCACTCAATGACGACGCGGCATCGCTGATTAGATTCCAGCGCAGATAGTCTTTGATATCCTCGATTGAAACGTCTTTGAACAAAGTGCGTAGCGCTTTGAAAAAATCCGGTTGCATCACGATGCATATCTCGAGCGGCGGCAATCCTAGTGCACGCAGGTAGGATGACCAGTTTATATCAGGCGCCAATTGCGCGAGTCCTGTTTCAGTATGTGGATTGTACTGCGCGATCACGTCTCGTTGTTCGGTTGGTGTTTTGGAAACCTTAGCTAGACGCGATTCAATATCGATGACTCGATCGGCAATGTCTGATGGATTTGAAAAGTTGGCGAGCGTAAACATTTTTTCTATATGTTCATTATACTGATCGCGTAGTTTTTTCGATTTCTCATCATCTCTGAAATAGTAATCGCGCTCGGGCAAACCAAGATTACATTGACTAAAGTATGGCAACATTCGCGAACTATTTTTTTCATCCGGCCAAATAGCAAAATTCCATAACGGCATTATGCCGATGGTGTGAAATTCAGTGATGACTTTTATGCACTCTGTTGGCGTGGTAATACTGTCAATTTGATCGAGATATTTTTTGATCGGCTGACTGCCCTGTTGGTTGCGTTTGGCCATATCCATACCGGTTGCATAAAAGTCCCTCAATTTTTGTGCTTCAGTGTCGTGGTCGGGGTTTTCTTTGATGAGTTGTTCGAGAATATTATGCAATGCGTTGAGACTATCTTCGCGCAGTTTGTAAAAACTGCCCCACTGTGCCTTGTCAGCCGGTATTGGATTTTGTTCCAGCCAGATGCCATTGGCATGCGCAAAGAAATCGTCAGTTGGTTTGATTGTAGTGTTGAGTAAGGCGCGATTGACGCCACTTTGTAATGTTTGGTCTGTTGACATAGAAAAAAATCAATGTTTGTATATGTTTACACTCCATTTTATATGAAAAATACCGATTCGACAATTAGGCAGGCAGTGATTCTCTCTGCCGGTAAGGGTATACGCATGGCACCGTTGACTTACGAGATTCCCAAGCCGATGCTCAAAGTTAATGGCAAAAGTTTGATTGAACACAAAATAGAACAACTTCCCGATTCGATCGATGAGGTTGTTTTGACTGTCGGACACCTCGGTCAGCAGATTCGTGATTATTTTGGTGACTCATTTGCTGGTCGCAAAATCACCTACGTTCAGCAAGACGATCTCAACGGTACCGGCGGTGCTGTCTTTGCCGCGCGCGATGTGCTTGGTGATCGTTTTATGGTGATGATGGGCGATGATTTATATGACAAACAAGATGTTGACGCGATGCTTCGACAAGATTGGGCGATTTTAGTCAAAAAAAGCACCGCTGCATTCCGCGGTGGCGATATCTCTCTGGATGCCGATGGTAATTTTTCGAAAATTATCGAAGGTCCACATGAAGCTGGCGATCACTTAGTTAATGCGGCGATGTACACGCTTGGCAAAGAAATTTTTGATTATCCGTTGGTAAGGATTAGTGATACTGAATTTGGTTTGCCACACACACTTTTACAGATTGCCGAAAAATATCCGGTCAAAGCCGTCGAAGCTCATTTTTGGTTTCAAATCACCTCTCCCGACGATCTCCAAAAAGCCGAAGCAGTTTTGAATGATTTGATCTCATAGAATAAAAAACTCCCCTATCACATTTTTTAAAAATCTTTAGATAGGAGAGGACGAGGATTATTTCTCGACGACTGTAAGCATTTGTGGACTGACTAATGAATGTTTTCGAGTGCTTCCCTGAAGAGGCTGATCCCAAATAACACAGACAGCTAGGCATTGTTCGCTTATTGTCTGTATTGTCCCCAATCGTAAACCCGAATCGTATTGGACCTTTTTACCAGGAGCTAGGCCTCTTTCCTTTACCTTTTTTCTAAAGTCACACTTCTCATACATTCGAGTGGCCATTTTTGAATCGACACCTTCCAAATTAAGTCCGACTTTCTTTCCCTGTTCTATCAGATATTTTGAAGCAAGGCCCATGATATACCTCTTTCTCGAAGATAAAATTCAAGAAACCAACTTATAACTATTATAACTTCTGTAAGAGTATGTGTCAACTACCACTCTAAGGTGCCGCCGGATTGGTATTCGATGACACGGGTTTCGAAGAAATTCTTTTCTTTATTGAGATCTACTGTCTCTGACATCCATGGGAATGGATTAGGACTATTGTATTGAACTGGTAGGCCGATACGGGCCAGGCGTCGGTCTGCGATATGCTCGATATATTTTTTGAAACCATCGGCATTAAGGCCGAAAATACCACGCGGGAAAACTTCTTGGGCAAACGTATATTCGAGTACGACTGCCTTTTTGACCAGATCAATAATATGTTCTTGAAACGCCGGCGTCCAAAGCTCGGGTTGTTCTTCTTTGATGGCGTTGATCATTTCAATACCAAAATTGAGATGCTGTGATTCGTCGCGCATAATATACTGTATCTGTTCAGCTGAACCGGTCATTTTATTCTGGCGCTGAAAACCAAACATCACAGCAAACGAACTATAGAAGAAAATACCTTCCATAATCAGAGAAAAAATAACAATGTTTTCGAGGAACTTTTGGTCATTTTCAAAGGTGCCGGTCTTAAACTCGGGATTAAAAATGCCTTCGTTGAAACTCAAGATAAAAGCATCTTTGTCGTAGATGGCTTTATTCTCGCGGTACATATTGAAGATCTCGCCTTCATCAAGACCAAGCGATTCGACGATGTACTGATATGAATGCGTATGTATCGCCTCTTCGTATGCTTGGCGCAACAGATACATGCGGCATTCTGGTGAGGTGACGTGACGATAGGCGGCGAGGACGAGATTGTTGGCGGCGATCGAATCGGCTGTTGTGAAA
>CAYUQA010000044.1:0-8404 GCA_964446135.1 uncultured Candidatus Saccharibacteria bacterium
CAGACCGGCACGATATTTGCTTTCAAACAGACTCCAATCTTGGTCTGATGTTTGTGCCGAATGGTTCAAATGATGCAAATATGACAGCAGATACTCCCATAATTGTCCGTCGGGTTCATTTTCAAACACTAGCCGATCAAAGGATTCCAAAGCCAAAAAAGCCAGCGCCAAAGCTGGCAATGATTGCCGAATCTCTGAAAAATTTTCGAGTGTCTGCGCGCTTATCAGAATCGGCATCGCTTTACCCGGCACAATATCAAAATCAATTAAATTCAAAACATTAACCGTGTTGCGCTGTTTTGACGTAGATCGCAAAATACTTTTGGCCTGATACAGTTGCTTGCCTTCTTGCGCCGTATAACAAATCACCAACTCATCAAACTCCCGATACGGCATAGTTTTCAGCACGATCCCTTGAGTACGCATATCTTAGATTGATCTATTGACGAGCTGTTAGTTCTGAAATTTTTCTTCGTCTATTCTGAAATGCCTATCACTTGTGTCTACAAGTGCTCCACTGCCAGCTTTTAACCGCACAATGTATGTACGTGGAATAAGTATGGCAAAGTCGGCAAATCCGGTACCGCGCCCGAACTCATCGACGCCGACTTTATCGAAAGTAAATGTACCCTTTCTTGCGTCCACACCTGACCGGAGGATAACTTTATCACAAGACTCAACCGCAACACTGGTTGGACACTCAACCATTTCAATACTATTGATAAATGCAATGTCGGATGCGGCTATCCACGTTACTTTAATTGGCTCTCCGTACTTAAAAACTTCTCCCCCATTTGGGCTGACTACTTTTAATTTATTAGGGTCATTTGTAGCCGATGGTAATACCGTAAAGTTAACGAGGTTAGTTTGAACAGACGTGCCATTGAGTGACCCCTTCACCTGAAAAGTGTGTACTCCCGGAGAAACATCTGGGACTTTGAATTGTAGCGTACGTCCATCAGTGGCGACAGTAAATACTAAGCCACTCGAATTGCCATCTAAAACTATGATGGGAAAAGAAATAAGACTAAAGTCACCATGCAAAGTTACGATACTAGAGGGCTGGCCTGATGTTGGAATTATCAAAGATATGACCGGAGCTGGTAAAGGATTTTCTTTTATATCAAGCTCAAGAAATACAGCCGGATTAATACCTCCACCGTAATCACACTCGAATTGATAATGATAGCGAGCTGCCTTTGCTTCCCCATCAGTAAAATCCGTAATATTATCTAATGATCCGTCGAGTGAATTAATAACATTTGTCTTTGCTACCATCCCAACTCCTTCTGTCCTCTTTACTATGCACTTTTTTGCACCTTCCGGCGCAGAGTATTTTAAGGTAAACGGCGTACGAGCCAGCATATCAAGCGGCTTATCGCTACTACTTACACAACGAATGGGATTGTTATTAATTGCCGCCTTCTCACACAGTGTCAAAGACAAACGAACCGATACTAAAAATTTCTTTGAGAACCCGGCGAAGATCGTTTCAGTTGGCACCGGCGACGGAGTCGGCGTTGCTGTTGGAATAGGGGTTCTACTCTGTCGTGGCTTAACCAATGGTGTCTTTATTGGGGTGGGAGTTTTGGTTATAGAAGCTCTCACAGGAGAAGTTCTGCGCGGTACTATCGGAAGCGTCACCTCAACTTTTATCTTAAAATCGCTACCAACGGTGCGTAAATCCTGAAATTCAGGGATTAACCATGTGTATTCATTAACGCCCGCTCGTGACTCCAGCTGAGTAACTGGCAAAGATATCTGCCCGCCAGCAAGGTTAGTGCCTTCGAACGTAATAACGGTTTTGAATCTACCCGTCTGCGCAGTATTTACATGCCAACGTATCGGAAGCTTCCCGCCAGCATAAAATCCTTGCTCTCCCGGACTTTGCACGATAACAATATTATTTTCTGAAGCGCTTGAGAAAAAGAGTCTGATCCTGTCGCTACTGGTGAAAAGCAAAAGCAATGCCAGCAACACCAAAACACCGATCACCACTATCACCATCAATGACAACTGCGTTTTTTTGGCCGAACGCGAGACAGAAGAAGTTTTTTTCATTGCCTTCATTCTATCCTGTATATAGTTCTTGGCATTTTGTATTGTGGATAAAAATAGAAATCCCCCCAGCTATTGCCTAAGGCCGAGCCAAAGGGAGTGAGAATCGAGGGAGATTGATTTTTCTTGGTCGTAACTATCGCCTTTTTTGTTGGCGAGTGTGACGAGTGTTGTTTTGGATATTTCAGAGCCGAATTTGACAAAAACTTCTTGGATTTCTTTACTGTCTGATTGCCAATCACAGGAGATATTTTGATCAAAGTCATAACCGGCTTCTTTACGCAAGTCCTGAATCGCGCGCATAATCTCACGGGCATAGCCCTCCTGAACGAGTTCTGGGGTCAGAGTTTCGTCCAAAATAATATCTGGCGCTTGGTTTGTATTGTATTTAATATCTTTGACGTTTAGCTCGGCTTTTAGAATATCTTCAAATTCTGGATCGAACTTTTCAGTTTTTAAAGTCGCGCTAACCAGCGGCTGGCGTACTTTAAGTACTTTTTCTTTACGCCAAGCCAAACCAGTAGTCACTAGCTCTCGGATCTGCCTCATCGTATCCTGCAACTTATCATCTGCCTTTTTGAACTCTGACCAGTCAGACAAATGCACACTCTCGCCTGCCTTAAGGTCGCGGTAGATATGCTCGGCAAAAAAAGGATTGAATGGTGCCATTAACTTACTAGTTTCGATCAAAATATGACGTAAAAGACCACTGACATAAACCGATTTGGCCTCATCAGCTGGATGTTGAAAACGTGGACGCGATAAACGCAACCACCATTGAGACAGATCTTTGATAACAAATTCTTCAATCGCTCGAGCGGCAGATGTCGGGTTAAATATATTTAATCTGTCAGTAACTACTCTCCCGACTTCATTGAGTCGTGAAATAACCCATAGGTCAAGGACGGAATCGGCTCTTTTGAATTCTTTGGATTTTTTGGCTGGATATAGATGATAAAAACGCAGGGTGTTCATCATCGTCATATGAAAGTTACGATATGATTTCTCAATATCAATCGGGGCATATCTTTTATCGTCACCGAGATCACTGACACTATAGAAATACCAACGCAAGGCATCGATGCTCGATTCGTCGAGCAGTTTTTCAAAACCCTCGCCAGCACCTTCTGATTTTGATAATTTTTTGCCCTTGTCATTGGTCACAAAACCAAGCGTGCCAACTGTGCGATACGGAGCTAAGGCGGCTTGCTTGCCGACAGGCAGGTCCAAAGCAGTCGCGATCGCCAACATCGTATAGAACCAGCCGCGGGTTTGATCGACGCCTTCGACAATCCAGTCAGCTGGAAATTGCCGATCGGTATTATCGCTCTCGAGGCGTTCTTGGTTTTCAAAAGGATAGTGCCATTGAGCATACGGCATTGAACCCGAATCAAACCAAACATCCATAATATCTTTAACTCGGTGCATATCGTGTCGACACTTAGAACATTTTAAAATTATCTCATCGATAAATGGCCGATGCATATCGAGCTCACCATGTGTATTGTATGGCCAATTTTTGACTTGAATAACGCGTACTTCACCCTTGGCCATGTAATTTTGTTTGCGAGATTCAGCAGACTCCTGATCATTAAGTCCGGCCAAACCACTCTGCAACAACCACAAAGGATCTCCGTGGCTGACGACGATAATATGCTTACCGCTATGGTGGCGATCCAGTTCGCGAACAAAAGAAACCATACGCGCTCGTACCTCGCGACGCGTTTCACCATCATAAAGTCGAACATCAAGTGCTCGATCTGATTTACAGATTGCGCAGTTTGCGTGTGGTTTTCCCTCAAGCTCGATACCATGATCGATTTCTTTTAATCGTTCATCAAATACAATCTCGAGGGCGAGTTTTTTTGCAATAATTTCTGCCGTATATCGTGTTCGCAAAAAAGGCGAAGCAAAAATCATATCAGCACCACCAGAAGATTTGATTGCATCTGCCGCTATCTCAATCTCCTTGATGCCTTCCGATAAAAGATCATAGTGATCGCTTTCCAAACGCGAGGCAACTAAATCATTATCTATACCATCAGTATTTTTCTGACTGTAACCATGACGAACAAAAGTAAAAATATTCGCCTCTTTCGAACGATATTTTTCTAGTTCTTCGAGCGCACCGACAGTCAACATTTCAGGGCATTTTTGACAACGCCAAATAGGCAGTGGCGTACCCCAATAGCGCTCCCGACTCAAGGCCCAGTCTTTGGCTTCTTTCAAAAACTCACCAAAACGACCTTCTTTGATGTGCGATGGCACCCAATTTATTGTCTGATTTCTTTCTTGTAATTCTTTGCGCAAAGATGACATCCGAATAAACCAAGAATCTTTGGCATAATAAATCAAACGTTGTTTGCATCGCCAACAGAATGGATAAGTATGAGCATATGGCTCTATTTTAAAAACTAACCCTTTTTGAGATAGGTATTCTACTATCTCGCTGTTGGTTTTTTCTTTTCTAACATCTTCGCCAGCAAATCCGGGGACCTCCCCTGTAAAATGACCGGTGGCATCCACCGTATGGTGCATCGGGAGATTGTATTTCTTACCCAACTCATAATCATCTTCGCCATACATCACGGCCGTATGGACTATGCCAGCGCCCTCTTCTGTCGAGACAAAATCAGCAGAATAGACCTGATACGATGTCTCCGTGTTTAGTTTTGGGATATCAAAAAGCGGTTCATATGTAAGTCCTACCAAATCCACACCCGAGATGGTATGGAGTATCTCGTATTTGGTATTTAGTATTTTACTTACCAAATCTTCGGCTATTATATATTTCTCGTCTTTTTCCTGAATACTTAATACTAAATACCTAATACTTGTCCCGACTGCCAGCGCGACATTACCGGGCAAAGTCCAGGGCGTCGTTGTCCAAGCCAGCAAAAAAGTATCATCGGGCACAGTCCAATCACGAATTTTCTGACCTGAATTAACTCGAAATTTTACGTATACTGATAGGTCAACGACTTCTTTGTATCCTTGCGCGACTTCGTGCGAGGACAACGCCGTACCGCAACGAGCGCAATAAGGCAGAACTTTGTGACCTTGAAAAAGCAAGCCACGATCACTGATGGTTTTGATAACCCACCAGACCGATTCCATAAATTTTGGATCGTAGGTAATGTAGTAGTCGTTAGAATCCAACCAAAAGCCAATGCGCTTGGTCATTTTTTCCCAGGCACTTTTGTATTTCCAAACACTCTCTTTGCATTTTGCATTGAACTCGGCGATACCGTAATCCTCGATATCTTTTTTGGTTTTAAAACCAAGTTCTTTTTCGATTTCGAGTTCAACAGGTAAACCATGCGTATCCCAACCGGCTCGGCGCAGAACATAACGTCCGCGCATGGTCTGGTAGCGGCAATAGAGATCTTTGTAGATGCGCGTCAAAAAATGGCCTATGTGTGGCAGGCCATTAGCTGTCGGTGGTCCTTCAAAAAATACAAACGGCTCGGCACCTTCACGCTGTTTGAGCGATTTTTTGAAAATATCCTCCTTATCCCAAAACTCGAGAATCTCCTTCTCGATATCAGCAAGCTGTTTGTACGGCCCGGAATCTTCCATAACGTCTATCGTACCTGATCGAGACCACAATTTCAATTAAAAAGGCGGCTCAATCAAGAACCGCGGGGATGTTCGCAATAGTACAAAATCGCAAAGCAAATGATATAGATAAAAAGATACTCAATCATGCCAGTAGTAATATTGAGACTACTACTAGCGTGGCACCAGCGATGAAAACGAATAAACAAATGCGCAAAATGTGCCGACGAATGTCGGAGACCAAATACAATGACATCGGGTAATATGCCCAAAAAACCGCACCATAATATAAAACGCTTCTGCCAAACTTGACGCCAGTAGATCAAACCAAGCGCCAAACATATACTCAAAATAGAAAAAGAAGTATCCGAAAAAACACCGGTCCAACCTTCGACTTCATCCGGCGCGAATGGATAGTCATAGTGCTGAATATGATCAAGTATAAAATGTGACCCAAATGCTAGAAGCGAAATCAAACTCAAAACTAGTATATTGTATGTCAAAGATCGCTTGCGGATTTTTTTTGTGACTCGTTGTGCCACTGCTCCGCCCATCGCACCTACCACCACATGAATAACGCAAATCACATCAACCACCTCCTAAAAATATTGCTACTTTTACGATACCATCGCATCTCCCATACACAAAATTTTCCAAAGAAAAAGACACTGGAGTGGCTTGAATAATGATGCCATAGTTCTGGATCACCTCCTTTCGCCAGTGCAGTGTCTTTATAAGCTGACGCCTGAGAAACTCTGAATTGAGTCCCCAGGAATGTAGAACGAAATTCCCAAATGTTCTATTTTGAGGATATCAATATATTTAGATCCTGTCTAGTGTTGATATCCCGAGCAAAGCCAGGCCATTTTTCAGAATATGGCCAGTAATCTCGATGAGTTTCAAACGCGCATTGCGGCGCAGTGCGTTTGTATCTTCTAGAATTCGCACGGCTTCATAAAAGGCATTAGCGCGATTGGCTAGATCATAAAGATATAGCGCCAAATGATTGGGCGCATAGGTAACAGCGCTTTTTTCTATAACATCAGCAAAATCTAAGAAATGCTTTATCAAAAAAAGCTCGGCTGGGTTATCGAGTGTTGTTAGATCATACTGCTCGATCGCATTCACTTTACCCAAAATACTCTGCAAACGCGCGTAGCTGTATTGCAAATATGGTCCGCTATTGCCGTTGAAATCCAATATCCGATCCCAATCAAACACAATATCAGTCGTACGGTATTCCTTGAGGTCATTGTATTTAAGTGCACCGATACTGACGACCTCAGCGATTTTTCTTTTTTCATCCTCATCAAGTTCAGGCTTGCCCGCCGGAGCCAAAGCAAAGGCGGGATTTTTTTCATGCACTATCAAATGTGCTCGCTTGTATGCCTCCTCTACCACATCCTGTAACTCAATCATCCTACCGTCGCGTGTTGAGAATTTTTTGCGATCAGAGCCAAGCACCAAGCCATATTTAATATGTATCAATTCGGCATCAGTCAATCCAAGCAACTGTGCCAAAGCAAACAACTGCTCAAAATGTAACGCCTGTTGGTTGGCTACGACGTAGAGAATTTTCGAGGGTTTGTATTTTTTTAAACGATAACGCAGATTAGCAATATCGCGGGTCAAATAGACACTAGCACCATCGGATTTCTGCAATAATGCCGTCGGCAGTCCGAATTTTTCTAGATCCACGACGACCGCGCCCTCGTTGTGTTTGGCAATGCCCTTCTCTAGTAGCTCGTCGATCAATGACTGCATTTCTTTTTCATAAAAACTTTCGCCGATATTGACATCTATCTCGTGCAAACCAAGACGAGCATACATCGCATCCGATTCTTTGAGTGATTCTTTTTTAAACCATTCCCATAATTCCCTATTCTCGGTATCACCATCTTCCAGTTTTTTAAATTCATCCCGCGCTTCTTGTTCCAGTTCCGGCTTATCTTTTGCCTCGGCGCTAAATTTTATATATAAATCAAGTAACGTCGCAATCGGCGCTTTCTCGACAGCTTTTTTATCGCCCCATTTTTTGTAGGCGACGATCAGCTTGCCAAATTGCGTACCCCAATCACCCAAATAGTCCCAACGTACGACTTCATAGCCAAGTGCTTCGTAAATATTGGCCAGCGCATCACCGATAAAAGCCGTGCGTGAATGGCCGACATGCATCGGTTTGGCGATATTGGTCGATGGATACTCAACGATAACCGTCTGTCCTTGACCGAGATCACTGTGACCATAATCACCTACATATTCGGCAATCTCGCCAAGTGCCGAGCGCACATAGTCATCACTTAAGAAAAAATTGATATAACCATCGCGGATATCGATCGCGCGCAGTTCGGATATGTCTTGAGATTCCAGATTTTTTTTGATGTCCTCGGCAATATCTCCTGCTGATTTTCCTGCTTCTTTGGCCAGTTTAAAAGCAATGTTCGAGGCATAATCACCAAAATCAGCGTGCAACGGTTTTTCAAGTACAACATTAAGCATCCCGACTGCCAAGTCAGGCCAAAGCTCTCGCACAATCTGACCTAGTTTTTCTTGAATTTTCTGTCTAATCATTTCTTCTCGATGGTATCACAAAAAATCAAGAATAAAAAAAGGTTGCGAGAAATTTCGCAACCGCTACGACCAAGTTCTATCCCGCGTTCATTTTTGGTTTACCTATACGTCTATAAACATTCACGCACCAATCTACCATCCAGTCTATCGGTGGCAACGTCACTGCATGATTGATATCCAGTTTAGGCCAACTAAGATGATGAGTCCGATGATGTTG
>CAYUQA010000045.1:0-6238 GCA_964446135.1 uncultured Candidatus Saccharibacteria bacterium
CCTTTTCCATAACACTGCTTTTCAATCCGCGATGCAAACGATTCACGACTGATCCAAACTGCGCCAATTCAATCGCCTGATTCAAAACACCATCCTCAATATTCATGCCCATGGTGATATTATCCCGAATACTCGTCTGAAAAATTTCCGGATCTTGTGGTATAAGTGTCGTATTGCCATATAAGTTTGCCATACCCTGCGGCTGACGTTTACCATCAACAAAAACTTCAGCCCTACGTGCCTGATATAAGCCACGCAAAAGACTCAAAACAGTACTCTTACCAGAACCGCTCTCACCTATAAAAGCAACTCGCTCACCACGAGTCAGTGTTAAATTTACATTTTTGATATGTTCCCGTTTTTTGGGATTTTCAGAACTTGTATATGAAAAAAATAATTTTTTGATTTGTATCGTGTGCCAATCTTGTGGCAAAAAATATTCTTCCTGTGCTGACAGATTTTTTTCTTTGGCACCAAGTAATTCCGCAGCAAACATCTTACGATCCTGTCGAAAAATCTCATTATATCGCCACGCAAAATCATAAAAAGTATTACCGACAGTATCGAGATAGCGATACAGTGTAAATAAGGTACCGATCAAAATCACACCGGTCGCCATAAATGAACGATACGAGTATAAAACCAGAACCAGCACAACCATCAACGTAATCATCATATTCGCCGAGAACCACTTCCATTCATTAACAACAACATTCTCTTTAAAGTCAGTATATGGCTTCAAACTACGATTTTTAACCTCCGTCAGCACTCTTGGTTTTAGGCGCAAAGTAATGACCGTTACGATATTTGCGATATAGTCATGAACCGCCGCCGCCAGGGAATTCTCATATTTGAAAATGGCATCGTAGGTTATCTTTAATTTTTTATCAAACAGTGTCAGCAAAGAGAGTGTCACAACTGATATGATCAGCGCGATCAGTGTTGCCCGCCAATCAAAGAAAAACAGTATCGTCGTCGCGCCAATCAATTTTACGACTGCTTGGGTAACCAGAAAAATACCACCAGAAAAATCAAAAAGCGCTTCGCTGGCCTTATCAATTTTGTCGATGGTATCGCCAGAATGATGGTCGCGATGCCAAGCCGCCGGTAGATTCAACACCTTTTGTACCGCTTCGGTTTTATAGTTTTTTCGTACCATAAAAGCGTTTCTACTCTCAATAACTCGAGAAATTCCATGAAACAACCAAAAACCCAATGTGATTAGAATAAGATAGCCGAATTTCAAAATAACTGATTGCAGAAGTGCTGGAGTCGCCACAGCAGACTGAATATCATTAAAAATACGGCCAATGATAAGCGGTTCCATGAGTCCAATTAGAGTAGCGATAACTGACATCGAGATAAATAGCACCACAAAACGGCGATTACCCGCCGAATACCGCCACATATATCGAAAAAGATTAAAAACTGGGTTAGCCATTGTGATATAAAAATTATATCGCGCCAATACATCAAAAACAAAAACGGAGCCCGCGGGGGGCTCCGTTTTTTCTACCATACGTTCGAGTCAGACCTACTGCAACATATCGATGATATGCTGAACGGCTGTCTTGACACTTGTTGGCAAAGCCAAGAGGGCATCAAGAATTTTCTGACTGATGTGCGGTCGACTACCGAAGCCGCTTGGTGGCAACGCAAGATACGGAAATGTGCCACGAAAGACTAGGTCATTGTTATCGACACCATCACCAAGTCGTGCCGCTAATGGATGCGGTGTATATGTGGGATGGAAAATCGGATACACGACACCGGCAACGGTCTTGAGTTGGATATCGGTACTATCATCATCAAGACGGCGACCATTTGGATAGCCAGCAAGATCACCTCCCAAAACACCAAGTCTACTTGGGGTTGCTGAAGGCTTAATCGCTAAGTTAAGTCGTAATTGATCTGATAGTGTTGGATTTTTTAATGCTGTTGATTTCGTCAAACCCGGAATGCCATTAAATAATACGGCCACGAGATCATCGCGCTCTTTACCGGAACCCGGTTTACCTTGTGGTGGCACTGAAATATGCAGTAAACTATCAATCAATGTGGCAAGCTCTGGATCTGTGTAATATTTCAAGAATTGCCTATCCTGATATGGTTGTAGGGAATTCCAACGATCTTTAAGACCTAATGGGATGACTACTTCATTAATCAAGGGCTGACCAAGTCGAGATACTTGTACCCAACGATCTGACCGATCGTAATCGTTTTCTTTATCACGAATTTTTTTCGTAAGTTCAGCAATTTTCTTTAAGATATTTTTTTGCTCACCCTTAAAGAATTTATCTGAATTATTAAGTCTCTCCGATAATTCTTCGTCGTTGAGATCAAGCAATGAATCATCATTTAATTGAAGATAGAAATTACTTAATTCTTCTCGAAGTGCTGACAGATCATAATCATTGTAAACCGCCCTTACTGCCTTGCGATACGAAGCACTCCAAACACCGATAACAGCATTTTTTGCTACGGGTGTTGCTGGATTAAAGCTCGTTTGTTCGACTGGCACCTTATGATCGAGCGTGAGATCAGAGATCGGGATCTGTAAGACTAAGGCCTGGACGTTGTACCCTGCGAGACCGTCAACACCGCCACCAATATCACCTGGAAGTTTTCGAACTGCGAGTAAATCGAATACACCACCGAGTTCAACGGCAAACGGATCATCGGCCTGACCGGCAAAAACTTTCAACGTGCTATGGCCATCGCGCACCTCTTTAATTGCTTCGGCTGACAATGCCGCATAGTTTGGCATTGATTTTGGACCGACATTGGAAGGAGCAACCGGTAAATTAGTACCTAATACCGCTTTCTTCGTTACCTTACTTCTATTATCATAGGTAACTTTCGTAAGCGTATATGACTGTTGGATATTGAGATTTGGGTCGGTAAGAGATGTAATCTCTCCGGTCGCCTGTAGGAAACTTTTTGGATTTACGATTTTCGTGTTGAAACGAAACTCATACGAGATATCTTCACGGGCATCGGCATCATTGTCCACTTTGATGGTGTACAATACATCATCACCAAAATGATAGAAATTTGGACCGCCCGCTGGTTCCTCGAATGGCAGGAAATTAGCGATCAACGTTACGGTATCTGGCTTATCTGGACTCACAAAAGCATAGACATCGGTAGCATCAGCGACTGGATCCTTACCAATACTTGGCGCCTCGCGATGGCTGGAAGCAAACACTGGCAGAACACTGGTTGCGACTAATGCTAACAGTAAGAATGGAGCAACAAAAACTTTTTTGATTATATTCATTTATTTTTTATTAGACTATTAATTACAAAGCTTCTCTCGCTTTGAGAGAAGAAAAATACCTGGAGTTACCCAGATACTTATCGACCTTTCATGACAGTATATATAGCACAAAACCTATATTATTGCAAATAAAATCTCCGCTAGGGAGATTTAGCTATATAAAATAGCTTGGGCAACGACTATCTGATTATAGACTTGGATGATGCTGTGATAGCGCAAAGGAGTCATGCCATGAATATCTTGCATAATAGAGGTGATCTCTCGTCCAGCATATGTACGAGTCACAATCTTTTCTCCCATAGGAATATATGCTCGGATTTCACAGCCAACATAGCGCCAAAAACATACCTTCACATTATACCCGATATTCTTTTGCATCCATTTGATAAGATAACACTTTATCTCCGCCTCACCGGATTTTTCTACTTCAGGCGGCAAAATAATTTTGTAAAATCGATCCATCGTCTCCAGAAGTACTGTCCCCGATCTTAAAATACCTTCAATATGACTAGACATAGAGCACCTCCTTTCTTATTTTTCAATAACTAAAATTAAACATATCATATTCTTCTATACTGTTGAAAAAAAACTTGAGTAGTTCTGAAGCACAGCGTATCATGAAAGCATATGCAAGATATCGAACAACAGACAATCCATGTCGTCAGATCAGTCATGCCTTCTGTCGTCAGCATCGTCATGTCAAAGCTCATGCCATCGATCCGTAGTATGCCAATGCATCCAGCATCGAGCCCATTCGGTCAATACGGCCTGCCGCTTCCCGAAGAAGAACTTGGCGCGCTGGATATGGATCCCAAAGGCCCAAAAGAAAGCGTCAAAGTCGGTGGTGGCTCCGGCTTTATAGTCGGCGCCAATGGTATTGTTATGACCAACAAACATGTCGTCTTTGATGCCGATGCTACCTATACCGTCGTGACCAGCGATGAAAA
Organism: uncultured Candidatus Saccharibacteria bacterium; assembly: GCA_964446135.1. GTDB lineage: Bacteria > Patescibacteriota > Minisyncoccia > 2-02-FULL-40-12 > IGHO2-01-FULL-4-A > CAYUQA01. The sequence continues at coordinate 4,228 of CAYUQA010000045.1, forward strand.
AGAGTACGAAGGGAAAGTCATTTCGCGCGATCCGATCAACGACGTTGCTTTTTTGAAAATCGAAGCCAAAGGATTAACTGTGGCCAAACTCGGCGATTCCGATGATATAACTATCGGACAAACTGCACTCGCTATCGGTAACGCGCTCGGACTTTTTACAAACTCCGTCTCCAAAGGCATTATCTCTGGTCTTGGCCGTCGCATCTCGGCATCACTGGGCAACGAAGGCGAGCTTGAGCATTTGCGCAATGTCATCCAAACCGACGTTTCTATCAATCAGGGCAATTCCGGCGGACCACTCGTCAATCTCAATGGCGAGATCATCGGCATCAATACCGCTATTATCTATGGCGCGCAGAATATAGGGTTCTCGATTCCGATCAACCTCGCCAAACAAGACCTACAAGATATTATTAAAAAAGGCCGTATCGTCCGACCATATCTGGGCATGCGCTATGTTATTCTGAACCCAGAAGTCCAAAAACGCTATGATCTCGCAGTCGACTATGGCGCACTGGTCATCCGTGATCACGTCCCCGGCAGTCAAGCAATTATAAAAGATTCACCCGCTCATAAAGCCGGCATCAAAGAAAACGATATCGTGCTTGCTTTTAACGACCAGAAGATCACCGAGAAAAATGACATCGCTGACTGCATATCAAAATGCAACGTCGGTGATGAGATCTCACTATCCGTTCTTCGCAACGGCAAGACCATCACCACCAAAACCACCCTCCAAGAACGCAAATAGCCATTTTGATAAAAAAACGACTAGCATTAGGTCGTTTTTTCTTTTTTTGAGAAGAGCAAAATGATATAGTGTTGCTAATGACTTATGCTACAAACGACAAGGCGCGGTTTGACTATGAGATCCTCGAAACTTACGAGGCGGGTTTGGTTTTGATAGGCCAAGAGGTCAAAGCGATACGCACTGGCAAAGCTTCGATCAAAGGCACATATGTCAAGATCCTAGGCAATGAAGCCTATCTCGTCGGCGCCCATATCGCCCCATACCAACCCAAAAATGCGCCCATAGACTATGATGACCAGCGCAGTCGCAAACTTCTGCTTGAAAAAAAAGAATTAAAATATCTCATCGGCAAAACTCAAGAACAAGGACTGACCTTGGTTCCACTTCGCCTACTCGACAAACATGGACTTATAAAACTCGAAATCGGTCTCGCCCGCGGCAAGAAAAAATCCGATAAACGCGAAGTCATCAAAAAAAGAGACGTCGAACGCATCATCCGCCGCACACTCAAAAAATAAATAGTATTTTATACACAGCGCCCTATTTGACATACATATCTAATAATAGTAAAGTATATCAAGATTAGTCTCTTCAGGAGGTCAAGATAATGCATACCATCGTCCCGCTTCTCCTTCTCGTAGCGATAATAATAGTTGCCTTAAAAAAATACCGAGCATATTGCAAAGATAATCATAACCTCATCGCAATTGCTCGAATGGATTTAATCCAGCAACTATCAAAGAATATAGAAGTCAGCTGGGCATGTTCTCCGGATTGCTTACTGTTAAAAAAAGCGAAAATAAAGATTTGTACTATAGAATACGCCGTTGAGGCCAATACACCACTGGTCCGTATTGTTTTTCCCAATAAGGACCCGGTTGCAACAACCGCCGCTGATATCAAGGGGATTATTTCTTGGATTGAGCTAGAACTCAAATCCCCAAGATTCGAAATAGCCAAAGTTGCCTAGCGATCCAACAGCCCGCTACTATTATGCCCCATCTCGGGGCTTTCTTTTTTGGTCAGAATGTGCTATAATACGTAAATGGGGATTACCCCGACACCTATGCAGGATATGCCTGCGGCATTGTGACAAAGTCACAGATCGTACATAGGTGTTGGGGATGACAGGCTTTGATGGTCATATCCTCAAATTGGATGCAGAGAGAGGTTTGTCAGAAATCCTCTTTAAAAAAGTCCGACAAAATCTAAATGCAGAAAATACTTTATTGTATGGTTATGGTGCAAACTATAACTACG
>CAYUQA010000046.1:0-3838 GCA_964446135.1 uncultured Candidatus Saccharibacteria bacterium
CCTAGCCGGCGGTAGTTTTGAAAAAGTTTTTGGCAATATCGAACGTGGCATCAAAGCGACGCCACGTGTACTAGCTACCAAGACTCCATATATCGGCCCGCGAGTAGAAGCTGGCGTCGCCGCCGTCAAAGCGACCCAAGAACGAATCAAAAAAGAAGGGCTCAAACCGGTCTTGGGGAAATTCGGAGGAGTTATTTATGAGGGCTCCGAGGCAAAAAGACGTCGAGAGACCAGATATGGCTCCGCCGTGCAAAATTTTCTTGGCTTCAAACCACGTTTTGAAACAGAAAAAGCTTTCGTTAAAGATGGCAACGAGAGTCTAGAAACGCTCGAAGATCAGTTTAAGAACGGCCAGATAAAACAACCCGAGATCATAAATAGAGCGCTTAACGCAAAGTCAGGCGACCCGAGTGGCTTTGCCGCCGCAAAGCTGGCAGTCAAACAAGGATGGCTAGATGATAATCAATATCGACAAATGCTCTCTAATGTTGGTGACAACCGATTCGCTGTTGATGATATTATTGGATCGGCTAAGGATAATGATTTTGTTAATATGAAAGCGGAGGATGTTCTAAACTTTGCCGAGGGTTCAAAACCAGCTTATGCAAAATTTGGCAAAAACGCTAACTTTACCAATGCACGGCAGGAAACTTATAAATACATTGCTTCAAAAATCGAAGATAACTCCGAGCTTGCAGGAAAAATCGATGCCTCTCAATTTGACACCGGTCTTAACTTACTTGGTGCTACAACTGTTGAGGGGAAAAAGTTTCAACGATCTATTAGTAAAGTAAGACCTGACCTTGTTGCAGAATATGAAGTCAAAGCGGCGGCCGATGCACGAGCAAAAGCCGTAGCGGCTGGAGCGTCTCCGGCGGCACTACCTGCCTTAAAAACAAAATTTGGCGAATTCAAAAGAATGACCGAGAAAAAATCAGCATCCGAAGTCTCTAAATTTACAGTTGATGTCTGGGCAGATGCTGATTTTAGTTTTGCACTGGAAGATAGCATTGGACTAGTTCTCGATGCCTCAACTACACCAAAAGATAAAACAAATTACTTCGGTAGATTTAAAAGAAGCATTAGGGAATCAAATGATACTGCCGGCAATAAAAACACAAAAACAAGGGCACTTGAAGATATAGAAAATCGATTAAAAGCAGCCGGGCGATTATAATATGACAGAAACAAATCAAACAAATATTGCATATATTGATTGCACACCGGCCGACATCGGCTATAGTCGCCTATCAGATAATAGAGCTGGAACAGAATACTTTCAACGTTACGATGCGTTACCAGCCGAGATTAGAAAAGTTCTTTCTGACCAAACAACAAGTGATTTCATAAATGATAATCTTGGTGTGCAATTTCAAATATCTTCTGAACAAAAAGTAGAATTTGCAAAGATTTTACAAGAGCTTTTATTTATTGAAATATCGATAAGAGATTTTTCAAATAATGTACAAGATCGTCTCGGAGTCTCGGTTGATATAGCTGAATCTATTATCAAATATACTGCCAACAATCTTTTATCCGACCAAGTTAAGACCACGCTCAATCAGCTAAATCAAGGTACTTGGCAGTCATCACCACCACCAACACAACAAAATCAATCAAAGAGAGGTATAATAGAATCAGCGCCAACCGAACCCAATACTCTTGATTTAAGAAATCCATAATGGCTCAATATCAAATTCCACAATTTATTGAAACGGAAAGCCGATTAGTCGGTCCGTTTACTTTTAAACAGTTTATCTATATCGCCATCGGCGCCGTGATTATTTTCCTTTTGCAATATACGGTCTCACTCGGCACGCTTATCATTATCGCCATCCCCATAGCCGCCATGGCGCTTGCTCTAGCATTTTTTAGAATCGACGGCGTGCCTTTGCCCAAATATATCGCCATGGCCTTTAGCTTTTTACTCGGCACCAAAAAATATATTTACCACGACAATAGCACTTTCGACGTAAGCAACATTATAAAGAAAAAATAATATGCCCGATAAATCACCGTCAACAAAAAATTTCGTAGAGATCGTCGACATCCGAGGCACAGTAGCTATTTTGAAAAATGGCTCTCTGCGATCAGTCATTCAGGTTGATGCGGTTAACTTTGACCTTAAATCCACGGATGAACAAGCGGGGCTAATAAATGGCTTCCAGAATTTCATCAACGCTGTTGATTTTCCGCTTCAGATAGTTATTAATTCTCGAAAACTAAATATCGAGCCCTATCTATCTTCGCTTGATGCGGTCAAAGATAAAGTTTCCAATGAACTTTTAAAGATACAGCTCTATGAATATATACGATTTATTCGTGGCTTGACCGATTTGGCAAATATCGTCGCCAAAAAATTCTATATTGTTGTCCCTTTCTATATAGTTGAAACGGCGGGCGGTAGTGCTAGTGGCCTTTTGAACAGTTTAAAAAGTATTTTTAGTCCAAAAAAGTTTGCGCAATCCATAAATGAGCAACAATTAGATCAATATCGCATTCAGCTTGATGAGCGCATCGCCTTGGTTATCGGAGCAGTCGGTGGTCTCGGTCTGCAAGCGCGACCACTGGAAGCCGACGAACTACGTAGTATGTATTATAATTACTATAACCCGGGCGAGATCCTTTCAAAACCCGAACTTCCAATTCAATAACCATATGACTCAAATACCGACAACACCAATCACCCAACCAGAAAATGCCAACAAAACACTAGAGGATATTCTGGCGCCCTCGGCGATAAACGTAACCCCGGGCTACATACAGATCGGCGACAACTACATGCGCACGCTTTTTGTGGCGACATATCCGCGCTATTTAAATACCAATTGGTTCTCTCCTATCATTAACCTCGACAAGACATTTGATATCGCCATGTATGTCCATCCGCAAGACACAGCCTCAATTTTGAAAAAGCTACGCGACCAGCTAGGTCGTCTCGAGGCACAGATTATAGAGAACGATGCCGCCGGCAAAATACGCGATCCGGTTCTGGAAACTGCCGTCAATGATATCGAACAATTACGGGATAGTTTACAACAAGGCACTGATAAATTTTTCCAGTTCTCACTGTATATCACTCTGTATGGCGCATCCACAAAAGAACTCGACGAGCACGAAAACGCTATCCGTAATGTTCTCGAATCTCAGCTAGTCTATATCAAACCGGCCACGTTTCGGATGCGCGAAGGCTTTCTGTCTACACTACCACTTGATGAAGATCAGCTCGATGCCCATACTTCACTCAACACAGCCCCGATCTCTTCAACGTTTCCCTTTTGTATCCTATGATCTGACGTCGGATCGCGGCATACTCTATGGCGTAAACACACAGAATAATTCGCTGGTTCTTTTTGACCGATTTAGTCTTGAGAATGCCAATTCCGTCATCTTTGGCAAATCCGGTGGCGGTAAAAGTTACAGCGTAAAACTAGAGATATTGCGCAGTCTTATGTTTGGGATTCAAGTTTTTGTTATTGATCCCGAGAATGAATACAAGTTCCTCGCCGAAACAGTCGGCGGCACTGCCGTAAAAGTCTCAATTGCTTCCGGTGACCACATCAATCCGTTTGAGCTACCCAGACCGCTTCCAGATGAATCAACCGAAGACACTCTACGTTCCCATATTCTCAACCTATCCGGACTATTTCGTTTAATGCTCGGTAGTCTGACGCCAGAAGAAGAATCGATACTTGATGAAGCGATCACTCAAACCTACGCCTTGAAAGATATTACTCCTGCTGGTAATTTCGAAGGTAAAACACCGCCGCTACTCACGGATCTGGGCAATATTTTACAGGGCATGACCGGCGCTCAATCGCTACTGACTCGACTTGAA
>CAYUQA010000047.1:0-2294 GCA_964446135.1 uncultured Candidatus Saccharibacteria bacterium
TTGGATATCGAAAACGAAGAGGGTTACCGAGAGCTCTCACTCAAGCTCGCCCAGATCACGACCGCTTGGGAGGACATCAAACAAAAAAAAGAAAGTGGCGAGGTCATGACCACCAAGGTCATCAATATCAACAAAGGCGGTATCATTGTTGAAGTCAATGGCGTACAAGGTTTTTTGCCGTTATCGCAACTGGCACCGGAACATTATCCGGTTGTTGAAGGTGGCGATACTACAAAGATCGTCCAAGCCCTCCAAAAATTCCGCAACCAAGATATCCAGATCAAAATTATTGATTTTTCAGAAGAAGAAAACCGCCTCATCGTATCCGAGAAAGCCATCAGTGAAGATTTAGTCAAAGAAGAAATCACGCGCTTCAAGGTCGGCGATGTGGTAAAGGGCGAGATAGCCGACGTAACCGATTTTGGTGCCTTTGTAAAATTAAACGATGTCGTCGAGGGCTTGATTCACAAATCAGAGATAGACTGGAAGCTTGTTGAGAATCCTCGCGACTATCTCAAGGCGGGACAAACTGTCGAAGCCAAAATTATCAGCATTGACAACAGCAAAATCTCTCTGTCATTGAAAGCACTCAAACAGGATCCATGGGATAATATTGAGGACAAATTTACCGTCGGCCAAACCATCAGTGGCGAAGTCATCAAAACCAGTGCTTACGGCGTATTAGTCCGCTTGACCGATGAGATCAGCGGTCTCATCCCAACATCCGAACTCGGCGACAAAAAACCATCTGACTTTGCCAATGCCGGCGACACCATCAACGTCTCAATCGTCTCCATCTCGCCCAAAGATCACAAGATGCTCCTCACCTTAGCCAAATAAACCTCTCGCCCAAAAAAAGAAAGACCCCAATGATCTCTCTTGATCGGGGTCTTTTAGTATATTTTTGTAAAACATACGCTGATAACTTGCAGGATCTCTTCTATAGTCAGCAACGTTGGTCGAACCTTTGGTGATGTAATCGAACCATTGAGAACAAGATTCTTACACAAGAACCAGCAAAGTGCCAGCCGATAAGAGCCCTGCTGATCAATTCCAACCTGCCAATCATCAGGTATCGCCAACCCGCAATGCACTGCTTGCTTTTTCATTTCGGCGATTCGTAAACCGACTGCGATAGCGGTTATATCAAAGTCATCGGCGACGTTTTTATTTGCATATATCTGCGTGTTGCCGGTACTTAAACGCTGGATCACAATCGTACAACCGAATTCTTTTTTGCATAGATATTTTTTAATCAGAACGTCATCATCTTGTATAACACAAACAGGATGTTCACGTCCGCTTGATGAATTGGGCGAGTAGATCCAGCCACGACCTTCTTCTTGTGCTAAACGCCATTTTTCAGGACATATATTGTGAAGATGATCTTTCTCTAGGGCTAGCGCATCCACTGCGATCTTAAGCCACGCATCAGCATCACCAGCATCAAAATCTTTCACTTTACGCATCAAAGATGCCAAGTGCTCGATATCAAAGCAATCTTTTAGGTCTTGTTCGCTGGCATATTTTACTATGCAACGTTCATATTTTGCGATAAGTCCTTCGAGTCCCCATCGGATAACTTCAACTTGGCTCATACGTCTGCCATTTTTATAGCCAAAGTTGTAAAGCGATTTTAACACGTGCCCTAATGAATTTCGATCTCCGGCATTCCCACCATCACATCTGTCCGCATAATCCACAAACATTTTTATGGCGAACCAATTCTTTAGCGTTTGCAACTTCAAAAGCCATGAGAAGATGCGCGCTGATGAATAACCCTCTTCTGCTAGTCCGTTGTTGTGGTCGTTTAGGGGATTGTCATCTCCTCGAGACATACAGATTATACCAGCAAGAAACAGCTCCCAAGATGTCCATGGTGTGCAATCTTCCTTTTTACCGATTGTGCCATCGGTAGATAAATAGAATCTATTCTCAAGAATGGCTTTTTTGACTCCCGGGAAAAGAACGTCACCAAATTGATAAAGAAGAAATGTCGTGATGACTTCATCAGCATCAGAGCACCAATGGGTTAGTATTCCGACAAATATCAAACGGTACTGTCTGATAATACTGGCAAAATCATCAGCCAACTTACCAAAAGCAAGCTCATATTTTTCCATCCGCCACCTCCCTCAAATATATTAAACAACAAAAGTATAGAAATTATACATCAAAATCATATCTTAGTCAAATTGACATAATACGATAAGTTATGTATTATTGTGATGTCTGTGTTGTTTTACAACGCAAAATTCAATCTACGAAAGGAGGCTCCATATGGAGCTCACACA
>CAYUQA010000048.1:0-12769 GCA_964446135.1 uncultured Candidatus Saccharibacteria bacterium
CGGAAGTTGGTCGTGTTATTGCTCGTGGACCAACTAAAACATCAGTCAAACTGAAAAATGGCATGAACGCTGACCTGCGTGTGGTGCCACCGCGATCTTTCGGCGCCGCTATGCAATATTTTACCGGTGACAAATACCATAATGTTGAAGTGCGTAAAATAGCTATTAAAAAAGGATACAAGCTGAATGAATATGGGTTATTCAAGGGTAAAAAATCAGTTGCTAGCGAAACTGAAGAAGATATATATCACAAGCTTGGTATGCACTGGATCGAGCCCGAATTGCGTACCAATTCCGGCGAGATAGAAGCGGCATTAAAAAATAACTTACCAAAGCTTATCCAGTACCATGACCTAAAGGGCGATCTGCAGACGCAGACTGATTGGACGGATGGCGAACACTCGATAGAAGAAATGGCGCGTTCGGCGCAAAAATACGGTCTTGCATATATTGTGATCACTGATCATACCAAATCATTGGCGATGACTGGTGGTTCTGATGAAAAAAAATTACGACGTCAGATGGCTGAGATCGATAAACTGCAAATCAAGATGGGACGATTTAAAATTCTCAAGGGCGCTGAAGTAAATATTTTAAAAGATGGCAAACTTGATATCAAAGACGAAGTACTGGCTGAACTAGATGTCGTCGGTGCCTCTGTGCATTCGCATTTTTCAATGACCGAAAAAGAGATGACCGATCGGATCATTCGCGCGATGGAGAATACACACGTTGATATTATTTTCCATCCGACTGGCCGTATTCTCGAACGCCGCGAACCATACAGAGTCGACATTAATGCGTTGATCAAAACAGCCAAAAAAACGCGTACAGTTTTGGAAATAGATGCCCATCCGGAGAGACTTGATCTCAAGGATGAATATATCCACCGAGCGATAGAAGCCGGAGTTTTATTATCTATTGATTCTGATGCACACACTAAAAATGACTTTGCATTTTTAGAATATGGCATCGCTCAAGCTCGCCGTGGCTGGGCACAAAAAAAGGACGTGATCAACACACGCCCGTGGGAAAAGATGCTGAAACTGTTGAAGTAAAAAACTACAAACTGTGCATATCTCACTATTGTGATCTATCAATCAATGATATTATTTAAATAATATGGATAAAAAATTAAACGTTTTGATAATCAGCTCATCGATTATCATTGTTTTTGTAGTGCTGAACTATTTCGTGACTCTGAAAAGTGTCGGGGTTTTAAGCTCTTCGCAGAGCGAAGCCTTTGGTTCTCGTGGTAAGCGCACGATTGAGGTGCTGGCGCCACTATCACAACTTAATATTCAAGAGGATATTATTTATGCTTCAACGGTTGTGGATGATAAAAAGGTAGCTGATGAAGTTTGTAAACAGCGCGAGTTGGCTGGTCAAGATGGTTGTACTGGTAAGGGAAGAAAAGAAGCTGGCACTCCTGGTGCTGGTGGACAGACCGCTTGCGCGTTAGCGTATAAACTACGTTCAGAGTTTCTTAGTGGTAAGCCAGTATGTTGTGAAAAAAAAGAAGTATTTAATGACGATGCCAGTGGCAACCATTTACCACCCACAACAGTAGTAGTGTCAAAAGCTTGCCCAAACTAATTTACCAATAAGAAAAAAGCGGCCATGTGGTCGCTTTTGCTTAAGATTATTCAACTATTTTTGGTCGCGCGGGCTTTGTTATTTTTCTAGCCTGCTTTAACTAGACTATCGGTGCGATTATCGAGTTGATTAATTCTTTTTTCTATTGCCTCTTCCATTTCTTTAATTATAGTCGGTAAACTTTTATACCACGCTATTCTATTTGCACGATCTTCGGCATATTTTTGAAGATAGGGGATAAAATCAACTAAGCTAGTCATATCGACAGTAAAATTTTCCGGAAGTGGTATAAAAATACCGCCACACGGACAACTAACCCCTCTCTTGCTAACTACAACATAGTGCGAACATTCGCGATGTGACCCGATGGCTATATTATTACCAAAAGGTTTATCTAGATTTTCAAAGAAAAAGATCGTATCTACATGATCATCTTCGAGATAGGTTATCTTTATGCTTTCTGCCATATATCCTCCAAGAAAAGAACTTTTGAGACGGGATTATGATATAATTTAAAAATATAAAAAGCAAATCATGATTAAGCGTATTCTTTTGGTTGGTGGCGGTACTGGCGGACACGTGTCTCCATTGGTTGCGGTCGCGCAAGAACTACAAAAACAGGCTCAATCAACTGGGATAGACCTGCGATTACAGATGATGGGTGATGGCACACTTTTACACCAATCGGCCCAAGAACTTGGCATCATATCGCATCAAGTGAGCGCGCCAAAATGGCGACGCTATTTTAGTCTTTTGAATATTTTAGATATTTTTAAAATTCCTTTGGGAATTTTGCAGGCATCGTTTTTTGTCTGGCTTTTCATGCCCGATATTGTATTTGCCAAAGGCGGCTATGCCTCTTTTTTGCCACTATTGGCCGCAAAGATATTTTTTATTCCGGTGTATCTTCACGAGTCTGACGCGATTCCGGGCGCGACGAATCGTTTTTTTGCCAATGGCGCCCGCACGGTTTTTTTGAGCTTTAAAGAAGTACAGAGCCTGCTACCAAAAGCTCGTACTGAAGTGGTCGGTAAGCCGATTCGGCAAGAAATACTTAACGCGCTATCGATGAACCATGATGAAGCAGTACGGCATTTCGGTTTTGATATTAAAATACCGACTATATTTATTACCGGTGCCAGCCAGGGTTCGCAGAAGATCAATGAGACTATACTATTGATGGTGATTGAGCTGACGAAAGAGTTTCAGGTTATCCATCAAACCGGTTCTCAAAATTTTGAGGATATCCAAAAAAATATCGAAGTCATTGAAAAAGAAGAAGAAAAAACTTTTGGCCCACAAGTCAAACAGCGATATCATCCAGTTGCCAGCTTGTCAGCTGAAGAAATGGGTTTTGCGTATAGCGCCGCTGATGTTGTGGTTAGCCGCGCGAGCTCTAGTATCTTTGAAGCTGTAATATTTGGCAAACCACTGGTAGTGATACCGCTATCAACTTCTGCTGGCGGACATCAGGTGGCTAATGCTCAAATTTTTGGTAAAGTCGGTGCCTATGTTATTGAAGAAAATAATCTGACCCCGCATATTTTGCTCAATGAGATCAAAGAAGCCATAAAAACAAAAAATGGCGATGCGCTAAGATCGTTAAGTCCAACAGATGCCGCCATACGCATAGCAGGAGTGTTGATCGGTGCCTAACTGTGCATATCTCTGCTTTTGTTTTGATTGTTTGGATAGTAGAATAAAGTTATCTATGAAAAAAAATATCTTACTCCTCGTTTTGGTCGCTGTGGTAGCCACGGCATCTTTTTCCCTTGGTCGTTATCAGCTTCGCCGTTCGTTATACAGCTCTATCAATGATTTTGCCGCTGATGTACCGATCACAAAAGGCGAATCCAATCTACGTCAATTGGTGAACGATTTTTTGACAGAAGTGAGTGTTTCCGCTGGGGCTGATGTGGGCGCAGCGACAGTGCAGATCAAACTAGCCAAAGACCCAACTATTGGTTCGATAAGAACAGAAATAGACTCCACAACGGGGCAAGCCAGATTGATAGTTTTGGGTGTTTCGTCATCGACGCAGTATTATTTACATTTTAAGAACGATCAAATTGACGTCTACTCGCCGACAGCCGTGACTTCATCAGATGGCGTCTCGGTTAGATTCACTAGACCGACTAGTGTCAAAGATATTTCTTGTTTGGTAAATACCTGTACCGGCGACGATAGTGATGCCGAACTCACAGGTGGTGTTTATTCTATCTCACTAATATCGCGTCAGGGTAGTCAGTGGCTAGTCTCGCCGGCAGTACAGCTTGCTATAGATTAATATAAATTTTAGTTTACTATTGCTACAAATGTTATACTCTGAAGGAAGCACCCAGTGCTTTCTTTTATTATGAAAACAATCGGCTTTGATGATCCAAAAAAATATTTTGCCAATATCGATATTACTAATTTAGCGCCAGTTAGTTTTTTATTGAGCGGTCCAGAAATGATCGGTAAAAAGATGTTCACGCTTGAGCTGGCACATTTATGGAATGATAGTCAACAAAAAAACGATGCTGATATGTTGTTGGTGGAATCAATAGACGAGCCATCGATCAGTATCGAGCAGATTAGGAATATCCAGACTTTTCTATCGCGTCGACCAATGGCCGGTCGTTTTACGATAGCTATCATTGACGATGCTCACCGCATGACAACAGAGGCGCAGAATGCCCTACTTAAAGTCCTTGAAGAGCCTAGCCAGAGTTCCGTCATATTTCTAGTGTCTCATCAGCCCTTTCTTTTATTGGATACGATATATTCGCGATGTCAGGAGATATCTTTTAATAAACACAGTCGTGCCGACGTGCTGACTTTTTTAGAAGAGAGTATTTTTTCTAAAGCACAGAAGGATTTCTTGGCAGATTTGGCTGATGGTCGCATTGGTTTGATCGATTGGATTATAAGAAAAGAAATTCATAAAAGCATAAAGGGTGATATAGAGACAATAGCAAAGATACACAATATGCCACTTGCCGAGCGATTCAAAAAACTGGAATCATGGTGTCAGACGGATATCCCGCACGATCTAGAACGCAAAATACTTTTGCAGTTATTATATTTTTATCAACATCGACATCAAAGTGGGACGGAGCGTATCTTGAGAAATTTGCTAAACTTCTATACACTATCTGGACAGGGACGTTATAATCAGCGCTTGGCCAGAGATGCCTTTGCGCTACGTTTTTCTTATGACAATTAAAGATATTTTTTCGAAAACCGAAAAAGATTTTGCTGAAGTTTTAGATTTTTATAAAAGAGATATTAGTAGTATCCGTACCGGACGAGCGACACCGGCACTTGTCGAAGATATTACCGTTGATGCTTATGGCCAGAAGATGCAACTCAAAGAACTAGCATCAATGACAGTTCCAGAACCACGTATGCTTGTAATACAGCCGTGGGATAAGGGTATGATCGAACCGATTTCAAATGCTATCCGCAAAAGTGACGTCGGTTTGAGTCCGGTTGTTGATGGGCAATCTATACGTCTAGTGATACCCTCATTGACCGAAGAAAGACGCAAAGAATTTGTTAAATTACTTAAAACAAAAACAGAAGATACGCGTATAAAAATACGCCAGGCACGTGAGCATGCGCTTGGCGATATCCAGAAATTAGAAAAAAATAAAGAGATTACCGAAGATGAGAAATTCTCATCCCGCGATAATCTCCAGAAAACAGTCGACAAACAAAATGCTTTGATTGCCGACATTGAGAGTAAAAAAGAACAGGATTTGATGAGTGCCTAGTCTGATTTGCCCGATGTTTCATCATCTGCAGAGTTACCAGCATCGGCGATCATTTTATCGTAATTCTTACCTGAGTCAATACGACCAGGCCAACCAATTAGTACCGGATTGGCTTCAAGACTTCGCACTTTTTTGGTATCACTCGGTTCTTCCTGTGTCGGTAGCTTTACACCTGCCTTATCTAACTCTTGTTGAATATTTTTTGCGCCGCCCAATATGATATGGAGTTTTTTCTTATCATCTCTATCAGTTTTATCGATTTTTCTTGCCGGTCCTGCCTTTGAGTCAGGATCAGCTTGGCGTCTGAGACCTTTAATAATCTCTGGTAAATTTTCTTGTATTTTTTGCATCTCTTCCGCGGCCTCTTCTAGATTCTCTCGGGGCGATTTATCCTTGTATATTTCGCCCGGCTTACCCGTTTCTGTGGTCATTTAAACCACCTCCTTTTAATTTTGAATTTACTCAATGCTATTTTAGAATACCATATATTTTGTTTTTGGCAAAGGTCTATTTCCGTGATAGGCTACTATTATGACAATTCTGATTTTTATCATTGTTTTAAGTATACTGGTTATTGTTCACGAGCTTGGGCATTTTATCATGGCTAAGCGTGCTGGTATGAAAGTCGAAGAATTTGGTTTTGGTTTTCCGCCAAGATTGTTTGGTTATAAAAAAGGCGAGACCACCTACTCTATAAACGCGATACCATTTGGCGGTTTTGTAAAAGTGCTTGGTGAAGATGGCGAAGAACGCGGTAACCCTCAAAGCTTTAGTTCAAAGTCATTCAAAGAACGTGTGGCTGTGATTGTTGCTGGCGTAGTTATGAATATTTTTTTGGCGATTGTTCTGCTCATCATCGTGAATAGCGTAGGGCTACACATAGCACTTGATGAGAATGATCCCACGACGCTTGCCAAAGCCACCGATATTAAAGTTCAGGTGACGCAAGTTTCACCAGATAGCCCAGCTGCTGATAGTGGTATAAAAGTACTAGATGAGATCGTTGGTTTTAGAGTTGCTGGCAGTGTTGTGAGGACCGAATCAACAGAGAAAGTGAGGACTTTCATAGATGGCCATCGTGGTCAACAGATTACTGTTATTTTAGCTAATGGCGGTCAACGTGATGTTGTCTTGACGCCAAGGACTGATGTACCTGCAGGTCAGGGTGCTGTTGGTATCGCCATGAGCTTGACCGGTAAGGTGCGATATCCGATTGGGGAGGCTATTACCAAAAGTATTCAGTATTCGGGAATTATATTTGTGAATACCATGATCGGCCTATTCTATTTTTTCAAGCAGATTATCACTACTGGTGTCGTCAGCTCTGATGTTGCTGGTCCAATCGGTATTGCTATTATTACTGGACAAGCGGCACGTATTGGTTTTGCATATCTTTTGCAATTTATGGCCTTGATATCTATAAATTTGGCCGTATTAAATATTCTGCCAGTGCCGGCATTGGACGGTGGAAGACTGTTATTTCTAGTTATAGAAAAAATTCGTGGCAGAGCACTGTCCAAACGTATTGAGGGCAGTATTCATGCCATTGGTTTTGCCCTCCTTATCATCCTTATGGTATATATAACAACAAGGGACATTCTCAAATTCTTCTGAGGGGGGGGATTCTAGTTTTAGGATTGTTGCACAATTATTTAGAAATTTAGATGATTGTCCGAACCTTCTCCCAACCATTCTTTCGAAATTCATTCGTCTGCGGGGCTGGGAAAAGATGATAATAATCACCAAAAATAAACACATGAGATTCAGTAAACTTTTTACCAAAACTACAAGAGAAAATCCTAAAGATGAGTTGAGCGCAAATTCTCAACTGCTTGAGCGAGCCGGTTTTGTTTACAAAAATTCAGCCGGTATTTATTCGTATTTACCCCTTGGTTGGCGTGTATTCCAGAAAATAGTCGCCATTGTTCGAGACGAGATGAGTTCTATCGGGGGGCAAGAGCTTTATTTACCCGCACTACTAGACCGGCACTATTTAGATAAGACAGATCGCTGGAATGTCGATATTGGATTTGAGGTGCGTGGTAAAAAAGAAGATGAGGCCCATTTTGTGCTCGGCTGGACGCATGAAGAAGTACTGACTGAAATTGTGTCCAAGTTTATTACGTCATACAAAGATTTACCCTTTGCTGCCTATCAGATTCAAACTAAATTTCGCAATGAAGCACGTGCCAAGTCCGGTCTTTTGCGCGGTCGTGAGTTTATGATGAAGGATCTTTATAGTTTTCATACCGATGAGAAAAGTCTCGAGCTTTTTTACGATGATGTAAAAAAAGCATATTTTAGTATCTTTGAGCGCTGTGGTCTTAAAGCATACTATACATTGGCTGCTGGCGGTGCTTTTACTATTAACAATACCCACGAATTTCAGGTGATTTGCGAGGCCGGTGAAGATTTAATCTTTGTCTGTCAAAAATGCGACTATGCCGAAAATAGTGAAATATCAAAATTAAAAGATGATGACACCTGTCCCGGATGCGGCAATGGTGCGATCACTTCTTTTAAATCCATTGAAGTAGGGAATCTATTCCCACTGGGTACCAAATATTCCAAAGCATTTGATCTTCTCTACACAGACGAGAATGGCGAAAAACACCCAGTAGTTATGGGATCATACGGCATAGGTATTGGGCGTCTTATGGGGACTATAGTGGAAAAATTCAACGACGATCGCGGTATTATATGGCCGCATTCAGTAGCTCCGTATCGAGCGCACCTTATCGCACTTGATGATTTATCAAACGAAGCCGATTCTGTATATGAGGAACTGACTGACCACGGACTTGACGTGCTTTATGACGATCGTGTCGATAGAGCGGCTGGTGAGAAGTTTGCTGATGCAGACTTGATTGGTATCCCATATCGTGTAGTCATCAGTAAAAAAACCATCGAAAAAGAGGGAATCGAAGTAAAAGAACGTGGCAAAAATGAGATTCACATTATATCTATGCAAGATTTCTTTAAGATGTTAGTATAAATATGCGTCTTCGCGCAATGTGAAGACGATCCATACCCCTATTTTGCCCGTTCGAAGAAATTCGGCGGGCATTTTTATTTGATTATGAGTAACCCATCTGCTAAGGTATGATGTATGTTTAATAAGATTTTAAATCTATGGTCTCATGATATAGGTATTGATTTAGGCACTGCAAATACTCTTGTATACGTTAGGAATAAAGGCATTATTATTGATGAGCCTTCTATCGTGGCAGTTAATCAGAAAACGGGACAGATTTTGGCGATCGGTCAGGATGCGCGACGAATGGTCGGTCGTACACCCGGATATATCACTGTTACTCGGCCCTTAGTATCTGGGGTAGTATCTGATTTTGAAGTAACAGAACAGATGATTAAATATTTTATTAATAAATCCCACGAAAAAACTTTTTCTCCATTCCGCAGGCCGCGTATTATCATAGGCATACCGTCGGGTGTTACCGAGGTAGAAAAAAAGGCAGTCGAAGATGCCGCTTACAACGCCGGTGCGCGTGAAGTTTTTTTGATCGAGGAACCAATGGCCGCCGCGGTTGGCGCTCGATTGCCGATTCAAGATGCGGTTGCAAATCTCATAGTTGACATCGGTGGCGGTACTACAGACGTGGCAGTTATTGCTATGGGCGGTATAGTCGCCTCACGTTCATTGAGAATCGCTGGAGAAAAATTGACCGCCGATGTGAATCGATATATTCGCGAGGATCATAATTTACTTATTGGTGACACTACCGCCGAAGAGATTAAACTGACTATCGGTTCAGCGTATCCGCTAGAAAAAGAACTGTCTACTCGTGTGCGTGGTCGTGATCTTCTGACTGGTCTACCAAAAGAGATTATTATTGGCTCCGAAGATGTACGCCGTGCAATGCATCATTCAATCAAAAGTATTATTTTTGCGATTCGCAATACGATCGAAGAAACGCCACCGGAATTGATCGCTGACCTTCTAAATCGCAGTCTATATATAACAGGTGGCGGTAGTTTGTTGAGGGGTCTAGATGAATTAATTAGTCACGAGACAAAATTACCGGTCAAAATAGTGGATGATCCGCTTACCTCTGTAGTGCGTGGCTGTGGTCTCGTGCTAGAGCATATTGACTCACTAAAATCTGTTCTTACCTGGACACCACGCGAAGCATATCTATGAGACGAAAGAATCATAGTCTTCGCAAAACTTTTATAATAGCGGTTATGGCAGTAGCTTTGGTTTTTATTGCTAACTATTTTATATTTAAGCAAGCTATACAGTCGACTATATATAGTTTTTGGCAGCAGCCCGGCGTAATGCTAGAAAGTACATTTTTACGAATTGGCGGACTGATTCGTAATATAACCGACATCGAAGATATTATTAAGCAAAATGATCAACTAAAACAGGAAAATCTGAATATTGTCGCGAGGTTAAATGCTATAGAATCATTAGAACGTGAGAATGATGTTTTGCGGAGACAACTCGATGTATACGCTCGAACAAAACGTAATTATACTCTTGGTCGTATTTTTCATATAGAACGCTCACCGTTAGGCTCCGTTGTATTTATTGATCAGGGTAAGGAGCAATTTATTCAATCCGGTATGGCTGTAGTAAGGGCCGGTGATGTTTTACTAGGTATCATTGAGGAAGTATATCCAACTAGTTCTAAAGTTAGACTTATCGACGATTCTAAATCCTCTGTCAGCATCAGGGTTAGTGGTAGTAGCATTCTCGCTACTATGAAGGGTTCGCTTGGCACAGGGAGGGGTACTGGCATACTGGATCTAGTTACCAGTAAGGACGAAGTCAAAGACGGCGACCAAATTATTACGAGCGGATTAGATGGTTTACCAGATGGGTTGGTAGTGGGTAATATTACTAAGATCGAACTCTCCGGCGGCAATCTTTTCCAATCAGTGGCCGTTAGTCTAAATTTCGATCCGATAGAATATAATCAAATTTTTATTATAAAAAAATGAGCCTATCACGATATACTGTAATTCTTATTTTACTAGCGATATTCAGTAGTATTGTAACTTCGTTGAGTAGTTTTATCTTTTTTTTAATTCCGCTTTATGCTCTAGGTGCCATTATTATAGATGGCGCTAGAGAGGCACTAATTATCCCTACTTTGTTAACTATTATTATATATGATAGTTTTTCGCCGTTACCTTTCGGTATCGTTACGCTCTTATTTATTACTATGATCATTCTAATATTTATTTTTAAAAAAATATTTTCTTTTTATGAAGGCACGTTTGTACCAAATATTCTTATTTTCATAGGTATAAGTTTTATTTTTGTATCAGCATTCTCCATTTTTACTCCAATCTCATATTCTCCGATAAGTATTGCGAGCTTTGCTATACAAATCATATTTTTGAGCATTATCTTCTTTTTAGCAAAACAGAATCAACAGTATAGTTTCTCCGGTACCCTATAATGCTAATATATATCTATGATAAGCGACCGATATAGGATAAAGCGTCCAATTAATGACTTTTTGGCTCCCGAAGAGACATTTATCGATGGTTTGAGCGATCACGTCTCTATGGAACTACCTGTGGGTCGGAATTCATTCCGACTTTTTTTCCTGTTGTTCACACTGGTTGCCGGCGCATTTTTAATGAAAGCATTTCAACTGCAGATTCTTAATGGCAAAAAATATGCGCAATTAGCAAATAAAAATAATTTTTCAAAATACGGAGTCTTGGCATTACGGGGAATTATTTATGATACAAACAGTCAGCCAGTCGTTGAGAATATCCCGATACTTGATGTTATCGGTGTTACGCAGGAACTTCCTAGAGATATCGATAAACGCAGACAGCTTAGTGAGGATTTGGGTTTAATTTTAAATATGATGCCCAAAGAACTATCAGCTGTCTTTGATAAAAATATTAACGCAACAACTTTTTTGATCAAGAATGATATATCAAAAGAGGAAGTAATTAAAATACAAATTCTCAAACAAGAAGGCGTTTATACGGCAGCTGGCACGCAAAGACGTTATTTAAACGGCAATTCAATGGCACATATTTTGGGATATACGGCTAAGGTTAATCCCGAAGATCTCAAGAGCGATCCGTACTATCTACTCAATGATCGCATCGGTCGACTTGGTTTAGAAAATCAATACGAAGAAGAGCTTCGCGGTGATCACAATAAGGTTTTACTGGGTGCTACCAATAACCAACCCAATACGATTCTACGAACCGGTAATAATTTAGTGTTGACATTGAGCTCGATAGTGCAAAAGAAACTATATTCGGTCATGTCATCGGTTCTTTATCAAAATAATTTGAGTCGCGGGGCGGCTGTAGTCCAGAATGTACGCACCGGTGCGATATTAGCGATAGTCAGTTTTCCTAGTTTCGATTCTAATGTTTTTGAAACCTCAAGCTCACAGTCATCGATAAATAAAATATCTCAAATTCTAAACGATAAAAATCAACCACTTTTTAATAGAGCGATCAATGGGCGATATAGTCCAGGATCGACCATAAAACCACTTCTGGCTTTAGCTGGACTTCAGGAAAAAGTAGTTACCGAAAAAACAACCGTATTCTCAAGTGGTAGTATTAGTGTGCCAAGTATATATGATCCAAATGTTATTTATACTTTTCGTGATTGGAAGGCGCATGGTTTGAGTGATATCCGTAAAGCAATCGCTGATTCCGTTGATATATATTTTTATGCTCTTGGTGGCGGCTATGAGAAAATTGCCGGTTTGGGTATTGATCGTATTATTAAATACTATAAACAATTTCGTATCGATCAGAGGACAGGCATCGATCTGCCGGGCGAAGTCAGTGGCTTTATTCCTTCACCAGAATGGAAATCAAAAACTAAAAATGAGCCTTGGTATATCGGGGATACATTTAATGTCTCTATCGGCCAAGGTGATCTTTCCGTAACGCCTATTTGGTTGACTAGCTACATCGCCGCTCTAGCCAACGGCGGCTCTTTTATGAAGCCATATCTTGTTAGAGAGATTAGAGATTCTGATGACAAAGTAATAAAAGAAATAGCTCCAAAAGAATTAACAAAAATTGATCTTGATCCCGATGCTCGTCGGATAGTTTTAGAGGGTATGCGACAGACTGTAACCAACGGCACAGCCAAATTATTGCAAGAGGTGCCGGTAGCTTTGGCGGCAAAAACAGGTACAGCACAAGTTGGCTCTGGCAAAGATTTAAATTCACTTTTTTCGGTATATGGTCCTTACAATAATCCAGAGATTGCCGTCACGGTTCTTATTGAAGATATTACCAAGAGTCAGAGTCTGGCGGTTGAGATTGCAAAAGAATTTTTATTGTGGTATTTTAGTGAACGCACTCAGACGTCACCTGCGCCGTGACGTCTTTATCCACATAATATCAATCAGTATTCTAATTCGTGGTATATAATTTGAATCAATATTTGTTTG
>CAYUQA010000049.1:0-3021 GCA_964446135.1 uncultured Candidatus Saccharibacteria bacterium
TGGTGGCGGTATCGCCGGTCAAGCCGATGCAATTAAGTTTGGTTTAAGTCGCGCGCTGGTATTATTCGATCCCAACTTTGCCAAAAAGCTTAAGCGTTCTGGCTATCTAACTCGCGACTCACGTGTCAAAGAACGTCGCAAGTATGGCCTCAAGAAAGCCCGCAAATCAGGTCAATGGTCTAAACGCTAAAAATAAAAATACCCCCTTTCAATGGGGGTATTTTTATTTTCTCAAGTTTATTTTTTAATTCGGAAAGTAGCATCACTAGTATCTGATGCAATACCTCTGTCTTCACTGGTGCTTTCCGTAACTATCATATAGAAAGTCCGGTCCGGAAGAGCCTGAGTAAGAAATCCTTGAAACACTCTTGTGATTTCTCCTGATTCCACAATTTGTATAGTTTGATCAATATTTAGTTTCAATGCAATACTATTTCTGCCTCGCGCAACATCAAACGTTCCTAAAATACCACCCTGTTCTGGATTGCAAGGGCCAAGAACACTATTGAAGCCATTTCCACACACCGCGATAGTTATTTGTACTTTTTTAATATTTTCGTCTCCTATGTCAAACTGTGTATTTATGATATCGCCCAAAGTATATTTTTCACCACCATTTGGGCTGACCAGTCGGACTGATCCAGAAATTGCTACTGCTGGGGCCGGATTAATTGCGAATGTTTCGCTGAAGTCGGTTAATGGTGACTGGGCGTTACCTCCGAAACCATTAGAAGTAATAGAAATTCTGTAGTTTGATCTTGGGGCGATTGAATTAGGGATCGTCCATTCGTAAGATGAATCAGGAGCATTGGTTGCTATAGGAACTGTTATACCAGGTGCTATCAAAGCTATACTCACCTTTGCTTCGGCTTGGCTCGGCATAAAGTTGCGTTGCCATTTGATTTCGATCTTGTCCCCAATCACAAATGTTTCTCCGCCACTTGGTTTTAATAATGTTATCGCTGGACGAATGATTTTAGCTACTGTTATTACTTTAGTGTTGTTGCTCTCATTCGATTCAATAATTTGGTTTCTCGGATCAAGTTTGAAGTTAAAAACGTATGACCCCTGTTTTTTAATAACAGATATTGGTGTCAAGATTGCGGTTTCAACAGTTGCTCCTGGCTCAATCTTTAGTGTGTTATGGAAGTGCTCTTGAGAAAATATTTCCTTATTTTCTTCTTTTATAGAAAGAGAATAAATTGGTATATCATTTGGTATCAAGAATACTCCCTTGCCATTATTTTTTATTAGGACCTTACCAGTTATGGTTTCATTTATTTGTATTGGATCGAGGATTATCTCAGAGATTAATAAATCTGGTCGACCCTTAGAGATAGTAAACACGTTGTCGCTGGTATCTATAGTTTTGCCTTCGGAATATGAACCTCCGGTAGGATTTGTCTCGGCAACTTGGATGCGACAGTTTTGCTTTGCTTCGGTGCTATAGGTCGGCACAGTAATAGTGTGTACTCCGCCAAGTTGTCCTGATTGAATATCTGTAGCCAAAGGTGGTATTCTTTCATCTCCACAATTCAATGAAATTGTCACTTTATTTATTCCGTTCGATCGCCAGGCAACTTTTTTAGTTGAGCCCATTTCCCAGAATTCGCCACCGTTTGGTGAGATGACTCTTAATGATTTTTCAGCTGTTGGTTCGGTTCGTGGTGGCGGTGGTGGTGGGATGGTCGGCTTGCCGACGAGGTTGACAATAGCCGTGTCGTTGATGACACTATTTTCATACTGACAGCGTATATCAAATTGGGTTGATGTTTGCAGTGTGCTGGGGCGTATTGATATAGTTGAGTTTGGACTAAAACTAGAGGGTATGCTAGGGATGTTGATTCGGCCAAGACTATTATTTACAGCTGGACCTTGAGCATCAGCTGCGATACCGCCTGTTGGTACATAAGTGTGTAAGTCGCATTTTATCGGGGTTCCAGTAGCTTTATTTTTTAAAGTGATAAATGACTTTGGATCTATGGCAGTAGTTAAATTATCACTAAATATACTTCTAGCGTTGCATGGAGCATTTATTCTTGAGCAAACAGTAAGATCAACGCTATGTATAGCGAATGTATTATTTGAGAGATCTCGAACAGTGCCTTTTTGGTCTAGTCTTTCAATCTCGATCCTTATTCGATAATTCTCTGACGGCTGGATACTATCTGGTATTAACCAGTGATACTCCATTCTCTCACCGACTTCGGTGACTTCATTGTCTGCTATAACTGATATAATTTGGTCTGCTATAACTGATATAATTTGCTCTTTTTGCGTTGTCCCCTGCTCTATAGAAGGTGCTGGGGTTGTATTAGCTTGGTAGCTGAATCTATTTATGCAAGGCTTAATAAGTCGATCTTCATCATCAGTGTTATTTTCTTCTATACCTATCTCCGATAAGCATCGAGTTCTAATGTCTTCAAACCGTTCTGCTAAATCTGGCGATGTGTTTTCTGATTCTGTTCTCAACACCTGCTTTGATGTTTGAACTAATAATATCTTTGTTTTGCCTTGAGCGTTCCCTTCGCCACGCCAACTGATATCATAAAAAGCACCTGGACGTAGTACCTCACCGCCGTTTGGCGAGATGACTGTAAGTTTACTTTGTGCCTCACTGGCATCACTTCGGAAGAGATCGAATGTGATATTTCTGTCCTTCAGGAAAAAGAAACCGCTGACTATAATGATCGCTGAAAGACCGATAATAAACCACTTCTTTTCAAAATGAGTATGTAATTGCATACAGTACGATAAAAATCAACTTTTTCAAATTAAGCTAAATTTAAAAGAAGCCTAAAAATTTATCATGATTATTAATGTTATTGTAGCAAATAAATAATCTGTTGATTTAATGAGATGTGGATAATCTAGATGTCTAGCTTAACTTTGATACGACTGGATTCTTTTGGTGCGCTACGCATCCAGAATGGCGATAGGAAAATACGAGCTGATTCGACGTTTGGATTGTTTTTTATGTATGTTTGTAGATCTTGTTCTTTTAGGCCTTTAATATCCTCA
>CAYUQA010000050.1:0-5387 GCA_964446135.1 uncultured Candidatus Saccharibacteria bacterium
ACGACCTAATACAACAAAAAGCTTCGTCCTCGTCGACGGACCACGCACAATCCAAAAAATTACATTACCACAACAAGCGATCATAAAAGGCGACCGGCATATTTTTGCCATTGCCGCCGCTTCGATCATCGCCAAAGTCCATCGCGATGCACTCATGACCAGCTACGCCAAAAAGTACCCCGAATATGGCCTTGAGAAACACAAAGGCTATGGTACAGCGTTTCATAGAGAACAAATAAAAAAACACGGAGTATCAGTGATACACCGCAAATCTTTTAGAGTATAAACTCTAACACTTACTTTATACCTAGTCTTTAATTTATATAGCCGCTATCACTGCTATCTTCTTCATCCGTACTAGAATCGGGTTCGATTGTAGCGTCTTTAACAGAAAAATTTTTATCATATTCTCTTTTCAGACTCTCTTGAATATCGGAAAGGTTTTCGTTTTCAGTATCTATCTTTTTAAAATCAACAAAGCCAACATCGCCTTTTTCTTTTAAAAGCTCTAGCCGCATTTGAGCTATGGCCAGAGTCGTATCCATAAGCCATTTTTTAATTCCTGGGATATCTTTATCGGAATCAATCGAACTCAAATTTGTATTTATTATTTTAAAAACATCCTCACCGTTAGACAATGTACTACCGCCCCAGCCGAGCTCCGGCTTTAAGTCCAAACTGTGCCCATTGTAATCATATTTTTCTTTTATCAATGGATTCAATAAAATTTCATCAACTATCGCCTGGCTTTTAATAGCCAGATCTTGCACATAATATGAAAATTGTATGGCTTTATCCTCGCCTATTTTTTCTCTAAGTTTTAGCTCCAATTCCATCCTGTCATTCTCAAAATTTTCTTCAGCAAAAGTTTCTGTACCAGATGAAAATTCTTTTTTATTCATATTTTATAACTCACTCAATATATTCTACAAAACTATATAAAAAACTAGCTATTTACATACTATAGTATCTATTATATAATAAATATGGGTTCTTAACTCTTTAAAAATATTAATGGAGGTTAAATCATTGTGTCAAAGTTTTTCTGGTTTGCTTTATCTCTTTTTGCAAGCTTAATCTATTATCAAGCCATCAAAAATAGACTCCAAAGCCTATATGATAAACATTCCGAAAAAAGCTTGCTAATAGTCACATTTTTCACTCTCGGCGCCCTGATAGGCTTAGCTATTTCCCACTACTTTGGCTTTTTAGGACAATCAAACAATCAAAGCTTGCTTTTATTTTTAAATTTCTGCTTAACAAGTTTTATGGTGTTTATCACCTTAGATCTTTTATTAAGTAGCAATCATGCAGGCCTAAGAATCTCGATGGCAATAGCTAGTATGTTACTTGCAATTGGACTTTTATTCGAGCCAAAGAGTTTCAACAATATAGTTTTATTTATAGGCAGTTTAGGGATCTGCTCACTTCTAGGCTACACCCTACGAAAGAAATTACTCTTAATTTTAATATATAGCGCTATCGCAATTTTTGATGTCTTTGCCGTTTGGTATTCAAACTTAATGAGTACAATTTTTGACTATTCCGCCAACATCGTGCCAATAGGTTTTTTAGAATTCATGGCCTTACCGAACACTGGCTCAATTGGCGCTGGCGATGTTTGGCTATCAATTATTGGCGTTATCGCGATAAATAACCTAGTAAATCTCAAGAG
The DNA here is from genome assembly GCA_964446135.1 of uncultured Candidatus Saccharibacteria bacterium. GTDB lineage: Bacteria > Patescibacteriota > Minisyncoccia > 2-02-FULL-40-12 > IGHO2-01-FULL-4-A > CAYUQA01. Next base: position 1,676 of record CAYUQA010000050.1, read on the forward strand.
GGCATATATCACTGGCATTGTTTATTGGATCTCTTTACTAATTATTTCTAATCTACATGCTGGCTACTTTGCATCCTCTAATATTTTCCCGTGTATGATCTTGATCTCGCCTATAACGATATCGGCGGTTCTAATACCACAGATAAAATTCAAAACCACCTACATTTAACTGGCGTGGTTTTTTATTTTTTGCTAGGCTATAGACATAACAGTATGAAATCATACTTCCTCCTTATAAAAATCATGTCCTACTCGTCGTTCACAGATAAAAATCATCGTTGTACAGTAAGTACGACTACGGTTTTTTCTGCTCCACGACTTCGCAATACATTGATTTTTATACAGTTTTAAGTCCGATCTCATACTTTTACGTCTACGGGGCTTAATTTAAATAAATTTATGACAAAAATAGCAATCAATGGCTTTGGAAGGATCGGTAGGATTTTTTTCAGACAAGCATTCGGCTCACCAGATATTGAAATCGTCGCCATCAACGATCTAGGCTCTACCGAGAATTTGGCATACCTACTGCAATATGATTCTGTATATCATCGCTACACCAAGACAGTCACGTCGAGCGATGGTGCCATAGCAGTGGATGGCAAAACCATCAAAGTCTTCCAAGAAAAAGATCCGGCCAAATTACCATGGAAGGATCTGGGCATTGATATTGTCATCGAGTCCACCGGTGTGTTTGAAACATCCGAAAAAGCCAAAGCGCATCTTGATGCCGGCGCCAAACGAGTCATCATTACTGCGCCAGCCAAAGATGACGTCACGCCGACCGCGACACCCAACCTCAACCTCGATGCCTTAACATCATCCAAAATCAGCTCCAATGCCTCTTGTACAACCAACGCCACAACACCTATATTAGCTTTAATGCAGTTGAATCCGGGTGTTAAAAAAGCAATCCTGACGACAGTTCACGGCTACACCGCTACGCAGGGACTCGTCGATGGCCCCGACAAGAAAAATGACTATCGCCGAGCTAGAGCGGCGGCAGTCAATATAGTCCCGTCAACCACAGGCGCCGCTTTGGCCGCCGCAAAGATCGTCCCGGGAATAGAGGGCAAATTCGATGGCATGGCTATCAGAGTGCCCGTAATCTCGGGCTCATTGATTGATTTTACTTTTATATCTGGCAAACCTACTTCCGTCGAAGAAATAAATGCCATCTTTAAAGAAGCGGCCGCCAAACCAGAATGGCAAGGCATACTTACAGTGACAGAAGCACAGATAGTATCCAGCGATATTCTGGGCGACCCACATGGTGCGATCGTCGATCTTTCTTTAACCAAAGTCATTGATGGTGATCTGGTCAAAGTCATGGCTTGGTACGACAACGAGTGGGGTTACTGTTCGATGCTTTTGCGCCATGTTTTAGATGTATCTAAATTACTATAATTATGGAAGACGCTCAAAAATTACAACGAGATGAAATCGAGACGATAAAACTGAAGCCGGAACAGACCAAAGAGATACTCAATAAACGTCCCGCTACGAGAATAAATCCGTCAGCTCAACGTGGATATGATCCAGAAATATATCCGGCAATAACTCTTAAAGAAAATAAAAAAGGGTACGAGCGAAATCGCGAATACGAACTTGATTTGCTAAAGAACTATATTTTAAAAAACGGTCAAAAAATAAAATCGCGTGAAGATATTTTAAGATATTTTAGAAAATTCTCTGATATCGTCAAGGGTCATAAAAACGAGGGATTGTTTGTCCCAACCACCGATTTAAAAGCCGATCTTTATTATATAGATAATCGTAGCGATCTTATAAAATTGCCAGTTGATTTTGATGCAAACTCTGAATTCGCCGATGTCCATATGGTATATTTCAATGACTGGAATATAAACAATTATATTTATGACGCCGAAGTAATTGATTTTTTTAAACAGGGTAACATAAAAATTATTACCAATCAGGATGAGCCGATAGTCGCGATTATCAAGAATCTAATAAACTCAGAGATTACACAATAACTAGGCGTATCTATTTTTTTATAAATACATCCGCCTCAAAAAAATATGGCTAGAGAATTTACTATGGACGAGTTTAAAGAAGCAGAGATTACCAAAGAAACTCCGGAGCAAAAGGCTATCAGAGAGTTGCGTGAAAAGTCGGAAGGTATCGAGGGTGTTGATAGCGCGATGAGAATTCAAGAAAGATTACGCGAGCAACAAGCAGAGAGAGACGCGGCGCAAGCTCGAAACTCTTTACATGGTCGTTCTGGCAGTCAAGATATTGTACTGGAGACGCCAGAAGAAAAAGACGAGTAGCTTGTCAAATTATGCCTAGAAACTATGAAATAGCTGGTTGGTTGGGAATGGCTTTACTGCTGACTGGCTATGCCCTCTTCACACTCGGCATCCTTGAGGGCAGGATTTGGATTTTCCATGTTATAAATGCCACCGGCTCTATCGGTATCCTAGCCAACGCCTTCAAACATCGCGCCTACCCAAGCGGCGTCCTCAACATCATTTTCTTTATCTTTGCTATAATAGGAATAGTTAAGTTCCTATTATAAATGCTCCTTTCGCTTCATGACGACAATTTGAGAGAGCTTGAGATAAAGGCCAACGAGATTCGTATCTCGATTATTGAGATGCTCACTGAAGCCGGTTCTGGCCATAGCGCCGGACCACTGGGCATGGCCGATATTTTTACGGCTTTCTATTTCGCTGTGCTGAACCACGATCCGAAAAATCCGGATTGGCCAGAGCGTGATCGGCTCATCTTATCCAACGGACACATTTGTCCGGTGCGCTATGCCGCCATGGCACATGCCGGATATTTTCCGCTTGAAGAATTAAAAACATTGCGCCAATTCGGCACCCGCCTGCAGGGCCATCCTGAACGCGAACGCCTACCCGGCATTGAGACAACTTCTGGTCCGCTTGGATCCGGTCTCGGTCAAGCTTCAGGCATTGCCTATGGCACGCGCATGGACAGCAAAAAATTCCGTGTGTATTGTTTTATGTCCGATGGTGAGCAAGAGGCTGGCAATACTTGGGAATCGGCAATGTTCGCCGGCAACAACCATCTCGCCAATCTGACGGCAATTATTGATCGTAATAATATACAAATCGACGGCAACGTCGAAGATATTATGCCGATCGAACCACTGGTCGCCAAATATCAGGCATTCAACTGGCATGTCATCGAAATAGACGGTCATAATTTTTCAGAGATTTTTGATGCCGTCGAGCAAGCCAAAGCGATCCACGATCGTCCAACCTGCATCATCGCACACACGATCCCAGGCAAGGGCGTCTCCTGGATGGAGAATGACTACCGCTGGCATGGTGATCCGCCCGGCAAACGCGAGACAGAACGCACACCACCCAAAGACCAGCAGGTCGAGGATGCCATTCGACAGCTACAGGCAATTGGGAGTACGATAGTATCATAATAAAAAGGAATTGTATCGTTGCCGTTCGCCCATCAGGACGTTCAGGAATAATATCTTTCCCAGATACATCATGCATGGACAAGGAATGGGGATGTGTCGATGTGGACATCACATCGTCGCAAAGATTTTAGGAATTCTTGGTTTTATCGGAGCAGTTTTGTTTTTCTATACCGCCATAGCAAACGCTCCAGTCTGGGGTTTTGGCCCAAACTTCTATTTTGAAGCAGTCGTTATCTTTGGCTTTATGGTTTGGGGTATGAAAATGTGCGGTTGCTGTCAAAAAATGTG
>CAYUQA010000051.1:0-1513 GCA_964446135.1 uncultured Candidatus Saccharibacteria bacterium
CCTGTTCTTTAACGAAGGTCTGATGTGCTATCCGGCGTGCTGGAATCAGATGGCCTCATTTGGCAGTGATCAGAGATTTAACAGTGACCAAATCCAAGTAATATCTGTGGTGACTGATTCTGCAAGGGATTGGCAAACAGCCATAGCTAAAATGCCACAACTTGCCAAAGCGACGACGATGTTTGACGCCAAGGCCAACGCTTCTAGACAACTTGGATTACTCGCTACTAATTCATCGATGCATCGTGGTTCTTTGCCTGGGCATACATATATCTTGGTTGATAAAGACGGGATCGTGAGATATGTGTTTGATGATCCAAATATGGCTATTGCCAACGATAGGCTCTTCGGCAAGATTGGAGAATTAAAATAACAGATTAAAATTATGGCCAAACAACCAACAATGGAAGAGCTGATTGAAAAAGTGAATAAGCTCAAAGCGACCGGTGAGCTTGATCTCTCGATGGAGGAAGATCTAAGCATTGCGATTATGAATCTCATCAGTTTAGAAGAGCATTTCTACTTCACGGCCGAGAAGACGGGCAACGACGGATACTTCGATTTGTTAAATCAAACGAGAGAAATCAGGAAACAACTACTAGCAAAAATGATAGATAAGCACGAGGGTGAGACCTGGTGTATCGCTAAGCACTTGCTGGCCGCGACGATGCGAATGATGGAGGTCGGCACAAAACTCCTATCGTCAGGCAAAAAAGAAGAATCGCGAGCGATGTTCAAAAAAGCTTACGAAGTTTATTCGCTTTTCTGGGCCTTGCGTCTGAAATTGATCGGTGTCTCAGAGGTGGGGAAGATTGGGGATAAACAAATGACGAAAGAAGACCTGATCAGTAAATTAGTTGATTGCTGTAAAGAATAACAAAACCAAAATAAATGGTTTATCCACCGCGCCGGTTGACACATGGGGTATGGGGGTATAAGGTATTGAGATGTTAGATCAAAAACTGAAAAAAAGAGCGATCCATCGAGCAAAGATTATTCGCGGTCAACTCGATGGTCTGGCAAAGGCAGTAGCGGAAGAGAAGTATTGCGTTGACCTGATAACTCAATCTAGGGCGATCCAATTGTCGTTAAAAAGTATGGATCGGATGCTTTTGGAAAATCATCTGACGGGGCACGTCAAACATATGCTAACCGATAAAAAGCAGGCGGACCGGGCGGTAAAAGAGCTGGTCGATTTGTACGCATTATCAAATAAATAATTAAAAAATCTATGAAACCATCAAAATTAATGCATGTTGTCAGTGTTATCGTGGGTCTGATTGGAGTCGTTGTATTTGCCGGTGCTATTTTGGGCGGATCGGACAATCTCGTGTTTGGAATTACAAAGGTCGATGCGTTGCTGTGTGCTGGAATTCTTATTCTCATCGCCATCTGGATTCAGATTGCCACGATTCATCACCTGATGCTTGAGAAGCACGGAGAGATTATTTAACCAATCTCTAATCAATAAATGAATAACCTTTGGCCAATTCTTGTCGGCGTCTTTGTGATC
>CAYUQA010000052.1:0-4896 GCA_964446135.1 uncultured Candidatus Saccharibacteria bacterium
TATTTTATTATACCACGAGCTTTCAGTAGATAGTTGGATACTTATTGTTAATATCTGTGGTGACTGGTCTTTGGTAATCTTGTCTATATCGCCATAGCGGTTGATGGCATAAGAAAGTCCCATGTTTGCGGCCAGAAGTAATGGTCTCCTATTTTCAGCCGCCCGGAAGCGCGCCTGTGCCAAGTGTTGTGAGATGATTTGGCCGTTGCCATGAAATATCGCGGTACTCGCCTGTATGGCTAGTAGCTGACTATTTTTCGTCATGTTGCGGACAAAAGCCGGCGAAAGCATCTCCGAGCATATTATTGGTCCGATAGCGATCGTATCTTGGAAAATAAAAGTAGATTTTTCTTTGGAACCGACTACAAAATCACGTAGCTCTATCTTCTGATCTGAATTGCCTTGGAATATTCTTATCAATACCTTACCGATATATGGCATAAACTCGCCCAGTGGCGCTAGCAGTCTTTTGTCGTAGGAGCTTATTACCTCTTCTCTTTTAGTATCATAGGCGTATTGTCGAGCATATATTTGGTCTGTGGTCTTATCTTCATAGTGACTCGTGGTTACAATAACTGCCGGTTTTTTAAAAAGGTTAGCTAAATATTCTATGGCTTGATCGCTAGGCATAACGTAGGCCAAGTTTTGAAAAAAATCACTTGTCTCTGACATGAGTATCAGATCTGTCTGTGGTTGTTTTCTGGCGATCTCGTCTAATAACTTTTTTTGCGAGACGGCGCTAGTAACGTGGCGATCTAGACTGTCAAACCGCTCGGCTTTTTCAGAGGTTTGTATAATCGCTGTTTGAACTAGCTGGCCATTAGTTATCTTTTGATCAAAACGGACGTAAGATATCGTGGCGATTAACGCGCCGAGTACTGTGATCACGAGCACTCTTTTTTTAAATTTAAAATGCGTGAAAAATGCTAGATATAAAGAGGCATTCACGAGCGCGATGACAAAGGTAATGCCATAGATGCCGATATAGGCAGACAGGAATCTTATCGTATCGCTGTTGGCAAGACTGTATGCGAGATTGCCATAAGTAAAATATGGACCAAATATAGTGCCAGAGCCAAAAAACAAAAAACCAAAACCATATGCGCGTAGATATTCTGCTAGCAAGAAAGCGGTCGAGATGGTCAATACAAATAAAATGGATTGACCCGGCTTTTTTTGAATATACCCAAATGTCAGACAAAAAAGACTCCAGAATAAACTGATAAAAACAATACTGATGAGCCAAATAAAGCCGATGATAATAGCCGCTGATGCCTGCCCGAGTCCGTAGCTTTCCAGTGGATATATGGACCAAATCCAAAAAAAAGTCGTACCAAAATAAATACTGCCGGCAACCATGCCGAGCGTCACAAGATGTGCCAGCTCTGATTTTTCGTTTAGCTTTTGCCCGACTATATTTGCACAGGCGTATATCAGCGGAGCTAGCCCTATAAATATCAAAAATCCCAGCGCTGGAAAAAGCTGGGCTAGTGATAAAAGTATGCCACTTAAAGCCGCGGCAAGATATGCTCGGTGAGTCGTTGCCATTCTTCGATAGTAAGTGTTTCGGCCCTGCGTTTTGGGTCGATACTGCTTTTAGTCAAAATTTCGGTGATAGTATTTTTGTCTAGATGCAACTCACGTGACAGATTGTTTAAAATCTGTTTTCTTTTTTCGCTAAAACCAGCCCGAGCGACTTTGAAAAAAAGTGCATCAGGTACCTTTCTCGTTATTGCGTGGGGCGTGAGCGCGATTATTGAAGATTCGACGTCCGGGCTTGGATAAAAATTTCCCGCCGGGACGTGGCGGATTATTTTCGTGTTCGCGAAATACTGGATCGAGACCGCTAGGAGACTCATTGCCGGGGGCTTGGCTATGATTCTCTGCGCGACTTCTTTCTGTATCATTACTACTATCTTTTGTGGTGTTGGCCATGATTCAAATATTATACGTAATAAATGACTGGTGAGGTAGTATGGAATGTTGCCAACTACTTTGTATTCGCCCGCTTTGAGATTGTGTGCAGTCGGTTGCCATTCCAAAATATCGCCTTCTTCGATGGTTATGTTCCTGGTATCTGTGAATTTTTTGCGCAGATGTTTAGTGAGTTCTGTGTCTTTCTCGATGGCGATGACACGCGCCTTTTTATCAGCGAGAAATTGTGTCAGCGTGCCCAATCCCGGTCCGACTTCGACGACAGTGTCTGTGGATACCAGGTCAAGCGCTTCGACAATCGCATGATAGATCGACTCAGTCATCAAAAAATTTTGACCGAGTGATTTTTTCGGTTCAATACCCAGCCGGCGCAATGTTTGGATGATGGTTTCGCGGAAGGAATTCATATTAAATATTGTCTCGTATATAAATAAAAATAACTAGTCGCGGTAGGTGATCTTTGGTTCGTATTCGTCGTCGAAGCGTTCGGTGATGGGCTTGAAGTCGACAAGATGTTTGGGTATCTCAAACAAAAATCGTGACGGCGGATACATCTGGCCACTGCCATAGATAGTGCGCTGGCGACAGTAGGTCATAAAAAGTCGTTTGCGGGCGCGGGTGACGGCGACATAGCAGAGTCGGCGTTCCTCTTCTAGCTCCTTCGGATTAAAAAGCGCGCGACTGTGCGGAAAAATACCTTCTTCCATACCAACAACAAAGACAACTGGAAACTCAAGACCTTTTGCAGAATGGATTGTCATCATCTGGATCGGTGATTGAGCAACATCAACATCGTCGGTTTCTTGAATCAGTGCCACTTCCTCCAAAAACTTTTCAATGCTTTCGCGTGGTGTTAGAGCGTCGAATTTTTTGGTTGCCGTAAATAATTCCTTGACGTTGTCCCAGCGCTCGTCACCTTCTTTGGTACCGTCTTTGATATGTAGCTCATAATTGATGGTTTTGACAATGTGTTTTACAAATGCAGTCGCTGTGAGCTCGTAGCTCTTGGTGCCACTATCGATAATCATCTTTGCCAAATCAGTTAGTGCTTGTCTGGCTTTTTTCTGAAGTGGTAGTCGCTCGAGGACATTTGGTTGCGTCACATCAACCAATGAAATATTTGTTTGTAAAAATTTTTCAAACGAAGTACTTCCCAGACCGCGAACCGGGATGTTATAAATACGTTTTAAGCTGACTATATCGCTGGGGTTGAGTGCCAGACGGGTGTAGGCGAGGATGTCTTTGATTTCGCGGCGCTGATAGAATTTAACGCCACCGATGATGCGATAGGGTAATCCTTGGCGAATGAGTGCCTCCTCAAGTGAGCGCGATTGTGCGTGCGTGCGATACAAAATCGCGCATTGCGTTGCGCTATGTTCGCGTGCCATTTTTTTGATAGTAAGCGCAATAAATTCCCCCTCGGCTCGTTCGTGCGGCAGTTCTTTGAGAAAAATCTGCTCACCCTCGTCATTGTTGGTCCATAATTTCTTTTCTTTTTGTTCCTGATTTTTGGAAATGATGTGATTGGCCGCTGTCAGAATGCGTTGGGTTGAGCGATAGTTTTGTTCGAGCAGTACGACTTTGGCTTCCGGATAATCTTTCTCAAAATTTAAAATATTACGAATGTCCGCTTGCCGCCATCCATAGATCGACTGCGCGTCATCGCCGACGATTGCTAGATTGCGGTGCTTTTTAGCGAGTAGATTGACCCAGACATATTGCGCGTGGTTGGTGTCCTGATACTCATCGACTAGAATGTATGTAAAAGTATGCTGATATTTTTCAAGCACATCGGGGTGCTCACGAAACAACACGACACAATTCATAATCAGATCGTCAAAATCCATGGCGTTAGCGGTATGAAGGGCTTGATGGTAGTTCTTATAGATAGAAGCTAGTATTTTTTCCTGATATTCTTTAGCACTGATCAGATATTCTTCTGGTTTTTTAAGCTCGCTTTTGAGTCGGGATATTTTACCGAGCATCGTTTTGGGATTCCAGCGCTTACTATCGAGCTGTAATTCAGTCAAAGCTGTCTTTATGAGACTCTGCTGATCGTCGCTATCGTAGATAATAAAATTTTTCTGATAGCCGATACGATCGGCTTCTTGTTTAAGAATGCGCAGGCAGATGGAATGAAAAGTACCAGCGTATGGTAGTGAGATCGGTGGCCGACTAATGTCAGTATTTAAAATATGTGTAATGCGTTCGCGCATTTCTTGAGCGGCTTTATTCGTGAATGTGATCGCCAGGATATTATGTGGCGAGACGCCTTCTTCGATGAGATAGGCGATACGATGCGTCAGTGTTTTTGTTTTGCCCGAACCGGCGCCGGCCAAAATTAAAATCGGCCCGTCCTTATACAGGACGGCCTCTTTTTGTTTTTCGTTGAGATCCTTAAATATAAAATCGGCTTGCGACATCCGTATATGATAGCACAAGTGGCCAACTCAATTAAAAATAGACTTCTTTCCGAAGTCTATTTTTAATATGTGGACCTACGGGGCAATGAGAATGAACTGCTTCATTCTCATTCCGGATTTTAGCGAACGTATATGCCGGAGGCATAGTGAGCGTTTAAAAATCCGGGAGAACCTTTAGGTTCGATTCTCGCAGCTACGCTGCTTTAGCAGAACAATACTCGCCTGTTAGGCAAGTATTGTTCTGCTAACTGTGGTGTTTGTTTGAAAAAGTTAGAACCCATTTTGCGGAGAACCCCCACGAATGAGGACGCCCCGCCACCGCCTCGCGGACTCGGCGGACACCAAAGAAAAATGTTCCTTGCTTTTCGGATTTGCGCGCGACCAATTTCTTCTAAAAAGGAAAGGACATTTTTCTTTGGTGTTCTGCCCTAGAAGTTTCTGGGCAGGTGGCGGGACTAATGCGGACGAGGTTTTGCGAAAACTATTTTTTGGGGAAAGGATTTCGCAAAACACTCGGCTACTCTTTTTTGAATTCGGA
>CAYUQA010000053.1:0-4768 GCA_964446135.1 uncultured Candidatus Saccharibacteria bacterium
TATGCGCTGTTCTTTGTCGCTGATGTCGGCTTGCGGCGGAGACGGGCGATAACGTCGTACAATGTTGTGATAGGGCAGTCCGATGCTATGAGCTAGGGGGCGAGCTATGATCTCGGCTTGGTTGAAACCACGCCAGTTTTGGCGGACGCGATGAAGCGGGACGGCAGTAATGACGACTTTTTCTGGATCAAACCACTGTCTCAAACTATTTCGCGCGTATTCATGCATCAGCGAGGCAATATATGGGCCAAGTGAATATACAAAATTATATTTCATCGTTTTGATTATTTTTTCAACAAGAGGATTGTCATACGGTGCTGTCACATAAAGTTGATCCAGCTGGTGGTTTTTGCGACAAGTAGGACACGATAGCGCGCTCATAGTCGGTTTGGCGCAGAAGGCGCAGGCGAATGTCGTCTGTAGGACGATACCAACAGTACAAGGAGTACAGACATAGGATGGCTCGCTCAATGGCATGAGTTGACCGCAATCAAGACAATGTCGCGGAAACAAAAAATCAAGGGCGGTATCGACGATTTTCATAATTGTGCACAAGAATATCACGGCATGATGTATAATAAAATCATTTATGAGCTTTCTTGGTTTTGGCGCAAAAAAACGACTCGGGATCGATATCGGTACAGCATCGATTAAGATGGTTGAATTAAGTCAAGATTCTTCTCGCTTTAAGTTGGAGAACTACGGCCTTTTCTCTCTAGAATCCGGTGAAGAGGCGGTGAATCTGACCAGTCAGGCGGCGCAACAGGTCAATAAAGTCGCACAACTGACAACTCAAGATATTGCTTGGGCGATCAAGCAACTGATAAAAACCACAAAGACAAAAACAAAAGATACGGTCGCTTCGATTCAGTCTTTTTCGACATTCTCGACGGTTATCACTCTACCCTATCTTTCGGCTGAAGATATTGCCAAATCAATTCCCTATGAAGCGCGCAAGTATATACCAATACCTTTGAGTGATGTAGTTTTGGACTGGTCTATTATTAACGTAGCTCCAGCTTCTGCTGATAAACCCAATGCTTCACAGACTGTGGATGTTTATTTGGTGGCCGTTCCCAAAGAAGAGACAGAGCGTTACCAGACGATTATGAAGGACGCCGGTTTGAGACTAAAGGCCTTGGAACTTGAGAATACCGGATTAATCAGAGGTTTAATCGGTAATGATTTAAGTCCATTCGCGATTGTAAATATCGGTGGGCGGAGTACTTCGATAGTTCTCATTGATTCCGGCTTTGAGCGGGTGAGCCATAATTATGAGATCGGTGGTTTTGAGATTACAAAAGCAATATCCCGTTCGCTCAATGTAAATTTAAAGCGTGCAGAAGAATTAAAACGTACTTTTGGCATCAAGAATGCTGATGATAATGTCATCAATAGCGTCATGTCCTCTTTGCTCGATATGATAGTGTTGGAGACGCGTAAGATTATACAGAATTATCAAGATACAAAGCATCGTAATATCGCCAAAGTCCTTTTGGTCGGCGGTCAGGTCAATATGCCACATTTTATAGAATATTTCGGGCAAAAGCTTGGCTTGCCTGTTTCGCTCGGCAATCCTCTTAGTCGTGTAACAATACCATCGAGTATCGAAAGCGTGCGCATGGAATTAAGCTCAACTTTTGCTATTTCTCTTGGTTTGGCTATGCGTGATATTTAATCCAAAGACAACAAAAACGCCTTATGTGGATAAGGCGTTTTTTATTTTGGTCTATAATAGGATAAGACCCATTTTATTTATGTGATGGGCTTATCATCTATTCATTATGGCTGACTCCGGAGGATTACAACTCCTACCCCAAACGAGGAAAAAAATAGAACTGCATATTCCGGGACAGAATAAGATGTTGGTTTTGTCCTTGGTCGTTATTTTCTTTGTTCTTGCTGTGTATGCCGGTAGCTATGCCTATAGACAGTCTCTTTTTGCACAGGCGCAAACTATAGATGATCAGCTCGCATCGTTAGAGAAACAAAGGGATAAAGAAAAAGAAAAGCGATTTATCGATTTTCAAAAACAATTAAATGTAGTCGGGCCATTGTTGGCGGCGCATGTTAACTGGTCTGAAGCGCTTGGCAAGATACAGAGGTTAATGGAGCCCAAAGTACAGGTAAATTCCCTACACGCCGAAGTCTTGAAACAAGTAGTCTCCATAGAGGGATTTGCAGATTCCTATAGTACGGTTGCCAAACAAGTTGCTGCCTTATACAACGAACCGGCCATCACAGATATCGTACTCAATAAAATATCCAGTATCTCGACCGGAAAAATCAAATTTGATATGGTTTTGAAGTTTAATACAGAGCGTTTTCTGTTCAAACAGAAAACAGCTTCGCTACCAAGATAGTGAATAAACATATTTGGTCTGCCGTAATAGTTGCAATCGCAGGAGGTCTTTTCTTTGTTCTTGTTTTGCCAGAATTCAAGGCTATCTCTGGTGTTCGGGAAGATATAAAAGAACGCATGGCGGTATTAGTCGAACGACAATCAGCTCTCCAGAATATTAAAACACTTGATAGTCAGTACAATCAGCGACAAAGCGATATTAAAAAAGTCCTTACTTTTTTGCCTGAAGATAAAAGAAACGACGAGATTATCTCTAGTATTCAAGCGGCAAGTATACAGTCGGGTATTCAGTTGACCGGTCTTGGCATTACGCCACAGACACAAACAAAAAGTAACGCGTATTTGACCACATTTATTAGTGTCGATGGGATCGGTAGCTACGGATCGTTACTGACTTTTTTGCGTGAGCTAGAACAGTACCTTCGGCTGTATGACATTGTAGATCTCAACATTTCCCACGCGACAACTGCCGGTGCTGGCACCGATGCGCTGAATATATCAATTAAAATAAATACATATAATTTGCGTTAAAGTTAAAATAGGATTCCAATATGGCAACGTTACGTAAAGAAACAAGTCCGATAGTACTCATAGCGATAGTTTTATTGGGTTTTGCTTTTGGCTATTTTTATTACAGTCAAAGTTTGTCTGACGCTATTCCGCAAGTGCCGCCGATATTGATACCAAAGAATGACACGTTGACACTTTTTAAGGATCTCAAGTTTAATTTTGCGATCCTAGACTCTTCTGATTTTAGGAGTTTGCGTGTTCTTGGCGAATCGCCAGTAGTGCCGGGCTCGACAGGTCGCGTGGATATCTTTGCTCCGTTTTAACTCGAGAGCGTTATTCTCTCGCTATATGATCTGTGTCATTTTCGATACCACAATTACTTGTTGAAACACTGACCCAAAAGGGTCTTTTAAATCCAGAACTTGTAATAGAGATTAAAAAAGAAGCCGAATCAAAAGAAAAAGATTTTGGTGAGGTTGTGGTTGCGCGCGGCATTATCAGTGATGATGATTTATTGCAACTTAAGGCATCAATATATAATCTACCGATTGCAAATATCGAAGGTACAGAAATCGACAAAGAACTATCCAAAATTGTGCCCGAGAATGTCGTTGATCTTTATAAGTTCATCCCGTTTGGTTTAGATAATAATCTCCTAAAAGTCGTGTTGTTGAATCCAGAAAATATAGATGCTCTGGAGGCGTTAAAATTTATTACTTCAGACAAGGGATTGAACGTTGAAAAATATCTAGTAAGCTATCGCGCATTCCAGGCCTTCAGAAGGAGCTATGGTACTTTGTTGAGTGATGTTGGCAAAGTATTGGCTTCATTTGCCGGCGAGTTACCAGAACACGAGCTAGAACTCAATGAGAAAACAGAGAGTCTTGATGCTATTTCAGCTGAGGCGCCAGTGACGCGCATCGTCGCTGCTATTGTAAAACACGCGGTTGAAACAAGGGCATCGGATATTCATATCGAGCCGTTTGAAGATCGTATTCGTTTACGTTTTCGTATTGATGGTATCTTGCAGACCGCGTTATCTTTACCGATAAATCTTCAGTCGTCGATCGTGACACGTATTAAAATATTGGCCGATCTAAAAATTGACGAGACTCGTTTGGCGCAGGACGGGCGTTTTTCCACTAAACTATCCGATCGCAGTGTTGATTTTCGCGTCTCGACGCTACCGACACGTAACGGTGAGAAAATAGTCCTTCGCATTCTTGACCCGTTGATAGGCGATATCAAACTTCCGGATCTCGGACTACAGGGGCGTTCCCTAGATATACTTTTGGAAAATTTGAAAAAACCATTCGGTGCTATTTTAATTACTGGCCCGACCGGTTCTGGTAAATCAACTACCCTAGCCGCTATTTTGAGACAAATGAACGAAGATGCGATCAATATTATCACTCTTGAGGATCCGATCGAATACTATATCAGCGGCGTCAATCAATCCCAGACTCACGAGGAGATCGGCTATACTTTTGCTAGTGGTTTGCGACATATTTTACGACAAGATCCTGATGTCATCATGGTTGGTGAGATTCGTGATCCCGAGACAGCTAGTCTTTCGATACAAGCGGCTCTTACTGGACATATCGTGCTTTCGACTCTCCATACCAATGACACTATTGGCGTTATTCCTCGTTTGATTGATATGAAGGTTGAGCGATATCTTTTGGCACCGACACTCAACATGATGCTGGCACAGCGTTTAGTTCGTAAATTATGTCAGTCTTGCGCTGTCAGAACAAAGGCCGATGAAGCAGAGACCGCGATAATCAAATCAGGTATTGATAGCATGCCAGAAAATATCAAATCCGCGTTACCGCAGAAAGATTTTGTCACATTTAAACCGGGAAAAGGTTGCAAGGATTGTGGCGGCAAAGCATA
>CAYUQA010000054.1:0-5665 GCA_964446135.1 uncultured Candidatus Saccharibacteria bacterium
TCACGACACACCTCCTTCGGTACGATATACACTTACCGAATCATAGATTGAAAAAATGAGCAAGTATATTTTGGATACTTCTCACGATATAGCATTCAAATCAAACATTGAATACATGAAAACATTGATTTAAAAATAGAGCATGTCGTCTCAAGAAAAACTTTCGTTTTAATTTCAAAGACCTACATATTCATTATACACCTATATGCCAAAAGTCCAATCAAGCCCAATAAAAAAAGCCGACCCTCGAAAGGATCGGCCAGAGAAAGAGAAAGCAACTCGCAAGCTTATTTTACCTTCATCCGAACAGATATTTCACCGGAAAATCCGATGGTAAATCCATCTTTTCGAATGATGAGCTGAATCCTCCGCGGCAGTGGTTCGTCAATGTCTTTGCCAATCGACTTAAAGACATTGCCGCCCACATGCTGAAGCGAGAATTCATGGTGCGTATCTAGATCGAGGGCCACCATTTGCAATAAAGCGCCATCTGGTCTGGAATTCCTCGCCACAAGATTCAGTCGATTTCTCTTGCCTAAGCGACTGCGGTCTATAGCTACCGCCTTCACTATCGAAAGATGATCTCTAATGTGCGCTGTCACAAGAAGGTCAGCTGATACAAACTGCCCGGTACGCTTATCTCGCGCAGTCACTTTAAGTAAGTGAACTTGCGAGAAATTAATTCCAACATTAAAGAAAATCGCCGGATCAAAGCGTTGGCCGTTGGCTTTGATAACTCCATCGATTGTCCATGTCGATGATACAGGATCAAATCCAGAGCCAACAACTTCATAGGCCACACCCTCACCGACGATCACCTCAGTAGTGCCAATGATACTGATCTGAACTGGCTCTGTCGGATCAGTAATAGACACTGCCTTCGATCCGATACCAAACAAATTACTATTGGCATCGAATACTTTAAGGCCGATCAGGAAGTCCCCGGCAACTGCAAACCCGATGCTTCGCAGTACCGGTTCACGAGAAACTAGATCGCCTTCATCGGTTCGAGTTACCGGCTTGACCCGCCATTCAAATCTCGGATTCGCCGGCAAAGGCGTGCCGCAGCTAAATGTCAGTCCTTGATTGATAACACCGTTATTCGGTCCGAGAATTTCAAGCTTCGTTACCGGAATCGGTGGTGTCGTAAAATTCACCGCCGCTTTGTATGCCGCATAACCATTGAGAATATTCCACTGACTGCCTAATGTCGAGGTATTTGATATTAAATCATTCACCTGACTTAACGGCAGAAATGGATTACCCGATAACATCGCTAGGATCGACATCGCCGAAAAGCCGCCAGCAGTATCAGTGCCCGTAATGGTTTGTGTAGCGTTGAATTGCACACGCTCACCATATGCAGAGGTATCGCGTAACGTCGCGATGTGACTGCCTAATGGAGTATTTGATCGCGACAGACCTTGCGTCACGACCATGTTGTCGAATTGACTACGCAGTTCGGATGGAAATGCTCCATTGCCATTGCTGACATTGAAAATCACTTTTCCATCCAAGCGATGCATCGCGGCCACCATATCGGAATCAATCTGATCAGTCGATAACGCTATATCAACAACTGCCACTCGCAATCCATTTGAAAGCGATACAGCATTATCAATATATCGCATCGCCACCATAAAGGCCGGCTTGTCCGATATTGAAAACTGCTTCGAGAATACCCGAATATCGTTCACCGGCACGCCGGGAAAAATTCCAAACTGCCGGCCAACACGCAACCTAGCCAATGCGTCGTACTCGGGAATATCAGTGACACCGGCCCACGATTGATTTCTCACGAAATCATAACTCCACTGGCCGATGACATAGTCGCCATTAGTTGGTAATCCGCCGCCGACCAGAAAATAGCCAACATCGGATCGAATCTGGATATTGTTTTGTTGAAACTCGCGCATGCCCGTTAATCCATAGATCGGATCATCGAATGGCGATTGTGGAGTAATCGGACTCGGCGGACCATAGGGTATCTCCTCGATATGATCACGGCCCGACGGTCGTTCGCCCATGTGAACCCTAACAATTGCTGATACGGGAATCACCATGAACAGAATCAAAAGAGCAACAAACAAGTTGGTTCGTATTTTCACTTTTTTCTCCTTCAATTTTCTAAATTTTCAAACTCCGGACCCTCTAAAACCAAGGATCCGGAGTAACTATTGATGTGGTATATTATATCTCGAAAATCTAGCAAAGTCAAGCATATTTGGCCAATAAAAAAGCGGGTTTTCGGAACCCACTGTGAGATTGTCCCATTTATGAGGCTTTTTTCAAGAAATACTTGTAGATCTTGTCTAGTTTTGGAACTTTACCAGTTGCGGTCTTGCCTTGAAGCGCAGTCAATTTCTTGCCTTTTTTCATGACGAATTTCCCAGCGTCGAATGCCGACAACGTCTGATCTAGCATCAGCGTCAAAGCTACTGCCCCAGCAGTATGCGGCGACGCCATAGAAGTACCGTCAAAAGTCGAATAGGTATTGAAAGGCGTTGCCGAATATATCTGAACACCCGGCGCGCCAACGTCAACATTTTTTTTGCCGTAATTACTAAAAACACCGAGACTGCCAAACCGATCAATCGCCGCCGATGTCAATATGTTTTTATATGAAAATGAGCTAGGCCGGCCAAACTTCGGAAATGCGTCAATATCAGCAAACTCATTACCGGACGCAAAACAAAAAAGATGATCATGTGTCGTGCTGGCCAACTTCAAAATATCTTTTAGCATATTCACCTGTTTTTTTGTATCTCTATTCTGAACTACGTGCCAGCTATTGTTTGAAATGCGGATAGGTTGTCCGTTAATTTTTTGATCAAGAGCATAGAGTAGCGCATTTACGGCACCTGATATCGTACCGCCTTCTAACCCCAAGAATTTTATTGGTCGTATAAAAACAGGAAACTCACCCAGAACGCCGACACTGTTGCCGGCAATTATACTAGCTACATGTGTTCCGTGTTGTGCTTGATTATTTTCACCAGAAAAATCAAATACCTTACCCGAATTATCAACAGCATTGTAGCCATAGTAATCATCAACGACGCCATTACCATCATCATCGAGTTCATTGATCGGATCGGCATCATTGACCGCGATATGACCAGCGAGTTCGGGGTGAGTGTAATCAATTTCAGTATCAATCACCGCCACCACAACTGGCGTCAACGGCAACGGGTTATTTGCATAAAGTCTGGTAACTGCACGAGCACCGACATCGACGCCCTTGAGTCCAAACTTACCGTCATTTTCCAAATTCCATAGATCAGGATCGTCATCTTGTGATCGCATCAGCTCGGCTGTTTTCACCAGATAGTTCGGCATCACGTCTATAATATCCGGATCATTCAGAATTTTTTCGAGCTGTGATGCTTTGCTCTTGTATGGATTAAGTTCAAGCCAGACCCAGCCAAGTTGCGTCAAAAAATCTCGCATTTTATCGGATGGTTTAAATCTAGTCAGTGGCCTAACACAGTATGTCTCACCACCTATCATGATATCCGTCTCACCGATATATATGCGTCTGGATCGTCCAATGCCAAAGCGCAACGCTATCTCTGAAGTTGAGGCCGTATTTAATCGCCACGCCTCATCAAAAATATCGCGCGTCGTAGATATGCGCTCATCTGTTTGGGAACGAACAACAAAAGCTGGTATGACAAAACAAAGCACAAAAGACATCGCCAAAAAAGTACGAGCTATAGTTCTCATCGATATTACCTCTCTATTTCATTATCAAATAACACAGCTCAATAGAACCACAAAATAGCGGAAAATAAAACAGGGAGTGCGAGAACTCCCTGTCAGAAAGAGCTATGGTTGAACCACAGTTACTTCTTTACTAACCACCGTACCAAAAGCAGAATGCGCCTCTACTGTCATTGACTGCAGAAAATCTGTTCGACTTTTGTAGGTATACAGTCCGTCGTCACCAACTGATACTTTTACGGTAATGCCTGCGATATTGAGGATGACTGGTGCATCAATGTTTGGATACGAACTTGAAACGATGACCTCGAGATGCTTGTCGCTCAAAAAATATAACGCGCTTTGAATATCCAAACGATCTCGAACTTGCACATAAGTAAAAGCCGGAAAAGAATCTTTTTCAGCATGAGCCACGACTTTCATTAGATACAGATTTGGGATATCGATCACAAGCGTCTGATTTGTGTCATCAACGGCATAAGGATCGCCAAGTACAGCACCATTGGTAAATGAGTACGTCATCGGCGAACCGTTTGGATTGACACAGCTCCAAGACACCGTCACCGGATCACCCTGAAAGACATCGTATTTTAGCTGATCAAAAGAACATCTTGGTGCTTCCGGACCCGGCTCGCTGACCGTCACGAATGTATGCACAAAGGCAGAATCACGCCAACCGTCGTTGCGCACGGTTGCGATTTCATATCTACCAGATAGATCGAAGGTAAAAGAAAAATCATCGGCATCGTTCCTGGCAAGATACAACTGATCAGCGACCAGATAGATCCGTCGGCTTAGTGGATTACCTTCCGGATCATGCCCACCGCCTTTGATGGTATATTTTTGACCGACGATGGCCGTATTCGGAATGATATCTTCGTTGGTTGGAGAAAGGTCAGCCTTAATCTTTCGCGCTTTTTTTGAAACCGCTTTTTTCATATCCAAAAAACCAATTGGACCGGGTTTATCCACGATACTCTTTGCAGATTTTTCAACACGCGCGATCGCATCAAGATGGGTTTCAGTCGGTTGCAAGTCATCCATGACCATTGCCAATGAAGCCGCTACTATCGCCGCACCAATCACAGAACTCGAATAGTAAAATGGACCGAACTTGATCAACTCACTTGGTGCGAGTAGATGCACCAAACCATCACCGAGGTTTGTGGTTGGAGAAAATATTTTACCAAAAGCACTTCCAGCAACTGGCACAACATTCTTGTAAGAATCCGAGATATGTCCTGCCGCTGCAAGATATCTAGCATATGTGTAATGACCGATATCTATCCTGCTATCGCCGGCTGGTACTACAATCGGCACGCCAGCACCATCGCACAATCGCATGGCATCATCTACGACCACAAATTCGTTGATGCTGATAAAATCAGTCAACACCACAACCTTGACCTTGTTTTTTATGGCGTACTGCGCGCAGAATCGCAAACCTTCAGCGAGGTAACCGTAGATCGCACTAGCAGGTTCATTACCATAGGTAATTTTAATCGGCATGATTTGGATATTTGGATTGACACCCAGCATGGCGCCATTATCACCCCTACCGCCAGCGACATTGGCTAAGAGCGTGCCGTTGATGAACTCGTCAGATAGTGTATCGTCCGGCGCGCTTGTATCCCTTAGATTAATACCCGGAATCAAGTTAATATTCTTTAGAGTCTCTGGCACGCCTCGTATGCCAACTCCACCACCGAGAATAGCTAGGATTGTCCTCGTCTTTTTGTGCTTCTTGTTTGCTTCCTTGGCTCTGACTTCTTTATAAAAATAGCCGTCCGGCGGAAAT
Source organism: uncultured Candidatus Saccharibacteria bacterium (assembly GCA_964446135.1). GTDB lineage: Bacteria > Patescibacteriota > Minisyncoccia > 2-02-FULL-40-12 > IGHO2-01-FULL-4-A > CAYUQA01. Next base: position 5,522 of record CAYUQA010000054.1, read on the forward strand.
TCTCCACCCGATGCTATCGCTTCGATCGGTTCGAAAGCAATCGAACCATCGATTAATTCATCTGGTGCATTGTTGTCGACTCTCGGTCCTATGCGCTGGAATCTTGGATTATCTTGCGCCTGTATCGGCAAAGCCAATCCACTC
>CAYUQA010000055.1:0-4947 GCA_964446135.1 uncultured Candidatus Saccharibacteria bacterium
GCTAGGCTAGGATTAGTTTGATAATAGGAACGCATGCTCGGGCACACATAAATTTCCTGCTGGAAATTTTGCTCACACTCACGCCGCCGCGTTCCGTGAGTCCCTCGCCATACCTCCCTATTATCAAACTAATAGAAAGTCTTGAACTTTATCTTTTAACCAATTATAATAAAATCATGGCTGTTAAGAAGGCAGAAAAAAAGGACAATAAATATATTATCTCAGGCGAGCATTTTTATAAGTTTATGCAATGCCCGCATTGGATTTGGTATGATATCTATGGCGACGAGACCAAGATGGGTTCTATCCCACCATTGATTGAGATGCTTCAGAAAAATGGACTCAAACATACACGCGAAGTGATCCAATCGCGCAATTTTGAAGAAATAAAACCTGAAATATTTCGCGATCTGGATGATGCATTTCTGGCGACTGTAGAACTGATGAAGCAGGGCAAAAACATATATCATGGTGTATTGATGGATAAACACTGGGTTGGTATGCCCGACCTTCTTGAGGCACGGCCTTTACCCAAAGATCAAGCAGGCAAGTCAAATCTCGGCGACTTTTATTATGTCGTTTATGATATTAAAAATATCAGCGATATTCGTGATGAATATAAATTTCAACTCGTTTTTTACAGTTTGATTTTAGAAAAAATTCAGGGTATACGACCAAAAGAGGCCTACGTTATCAACGCCGATGGTGACGAGCAGGCATTCGTGATTGACGATTTCATAGATCAATTCCAACTATCGCTTGAACAAATAGAGCGCATTCTAAATGGCGAGAAGCCACCGCCATTTTTAAAGAGTGGTTGCAAAAGATCGCCATGGTATGACCTATGTCTTGAAGAGACTGGTGGTTGTGACGACGTATCGCTGATATATAGATTGAGTCAGAGTGACCAGCGTCGACTATATGAGATCGGTGTTCGTACGGTTCAACAAATGGCCGATAGCGATGTGATTGAACTGCAAGGTAAGCTGGAAGATTGGCAATTCGATAAAATTACCCGCTTTCATAACCAAGCCGTAGCACTGATAACAAAAGAACCAAAGATATTGAGAAAAAACGAATTCCCCGTGGTTGCCAATGAAATATATTTTGATATCGAATCAGATCCGACAGAAAGCATAGACTATCTGCTAGGAGTTTTACATCGAAGCGCGAATGGCGAAACCAAATATATACCTTTTTTGGCTCGAAACAAAGAAGACGAAAAAAGAATTTGGGAGGAGTTCTTGAGCTATATTGAAAAACTGGAAGATTTTGTGGTATACCATTATGCCTATTATGAAAAAGAAGTTTTCCGTCGCCTTTCAAACCAGTATGGCGTCTCTGTGGATCTTGATCAAAAGTTTTTCTCGCATACTATTGATCTGCACGAGACGGTTATTGGTTCAGCCGTTTTACCTATATATTTTTATAGCTTAAAAGATATTGCTAAATTTTTGGGATTTAAGTGGCAAGCCGAAGACGCCGGTGGCGCGCAGTCGGTTGTTTGGTATAACGATTGGCTTAACACAAATGACCTCAAAATCATGGACAAGATTTTGAGGTATAATGAAGATGATGTTCGGGCGACGCTTTTTGTGAAGGAGTGGTTAGAAAAACAAAAACCGCGCACCTCCAAAGAAAAACTCCCCGAAGATTTATTAAAAGAATAATTATGAGTTACGAAGATGTAGAGACAAGAGGTCGTAGTGTTGATCTAAACACTGAACCAAAAGAAGAAATATTTACCACAGAGGGTGGCGGTAGTTTAGATGAGCGATTGGATGGTCTGAAGATTGTTTATGTTCGTTTAGCTAAACCAACCGAAAGCGCAAGGATAAGGGTTGATATTCAAGGTCGGGTGGTTGATAGCCAAAATGGTGAGCTAGCTCGTGATCTTGAGAGCGAGCTGGTTAAATACCAGAGCTATAATAGCGGTTTTAAGGATTTTTCCGCGGCCAAACTCTGGCTTATCGAACAAATAAAGTCAATATCCAGCTAATCCACAATACCGGTTGACCGGGTAGTAGATTTTTGAGTAGGCTCCGCCATGGTGGAATTCGATGATCATCGGACCCCCAAATCTCAAAAATTCACTACCCGGTTGACTTTAATGACGGGAAATGCTATACTTATAACAGTTAATAAACTCCTTGATTTACATAGGTAAATCAGCAAAATAAGCAGTTTGAAAGTTCACACAAGCCAGTATCTGAAGTAGATAGTGTACGTAAGTGCAGTATGTAGTTCGACTGTAGGTTCAGGCAAAAAGTAATTAAATTATAGGCCTAGAAGAATGTATAGTCAGTATTGGTTTATGTGAACTTTCAATAATAAAAGCGGTGCTCCACACGGAGTGCCGCTTTTTTGGTCTTGATCTTTTTTTTAAAGTGATGTAGGGTAAAGCCAATATATGTCGTCTGGAGTCAAATCGCTTCTGATTATCATTATAGCGCTGTTGCTGGCGCTTTTTGTTGCTCCGCAACTTTTCAATCGCGCCACCGACAAATTCAACACTAAAACTGGTATTAGCATACCCCACATTCCCGATTGGCGCCCATTTCGTCTCGGCTTGGATTTACTGGGTGGGGCGCATTTGGTATATCAAGCAGATCTAGTTAACATACAGGGTCAATCAGCTAGCGACGCCATGAGCGGTGTGCGTGATGTTATTGAGCGCCGTGTAAATTTATTTGGTGTTGCCGAACCACTTATTCAGATAGAGGGTGCTGATCGTCTGGTTGTCGAGCTTGCGGGGATCAGTGATGTGAAGCAAGCTATCCAGCTTATCGGTCAGACGCCGTTTTTGGAGTTTAGAGAACAAAGACCAAAAGAAGAATCTGACGCAATACTAGAGGCACAGAAGAATAAGCAACGTCTCGATGAAGATCCATATTTTATACCGACGCAATTGACCGGCCAGTATCTCAAACGTTCGCAGGTCACTTTCGATAGCACTACAAGTCAAGCTCAGGTTTCGCTAGAGCTGACTGATAGCGGCGCTAAAATTTTTGGTGATCTGACAAAAAAGAATTTAGGCAAACAGTTGGCGATCTATCTTGATGGCGTGCCGATTAGCGCTCCGGTTGTACAAACCGAAATCACTGACGGACGAGCCGTAATATCGGGCAATTTCAACCCGCAAGGAGCTAAAGAATTGGCCAATCGCCTCAATGCTGGTGCTTTGCCGGTACCGATCTCTTTGATATCACAGGAGACGGTGGGCGCATCACTGGGTCAGGATTCACTGAACCGCTCGCTTAAGGCCGGCATCTACGGTCTCATGGCGGTTGTGATTTTTATGATCCTATTTTACCGTTTGCCCGGTCTGGTGGCCGTGGTGGCGCTGATGATTTATGTCGTATTGGTTCTGACCATTTATAAACTTATTCCTGTCACATTGACTTTGGCTGGTATAGCTGGATTTATTTTGTCGCTTGGTATTGCTGTTGATGCCAACATTTTGATATTTGCGCGCATGCGTGAGGAGCTCAAAGCCGGCCGTACACTCCAGCAGAGTTTTAAGGAGGGCTTTCGTCGTGCTTGGTCATCTATCCGTGATGGACATGTGACGACATTACTCGGATCACTGGTTTTGTATATTTTTACCACTTCGATTGTAAAGGGATTCGCTTTGACACTGGGCATCGGCGTTCTATTGAGTCTGGTGACAGCAACCATAATCAGTCGTGTACTGTTATCGAATTTTATTGGTCCTAAGCTTGAGAATAAACACTGGCTTTTCTGATATAAATATCTATCATGAAACCGATATATAAAATTGTATTTACTCTTTCAATGATACTGACTTTTGTTGCGCTTGGTACCGTTGTTCTATACGGCTTGCGTTTTGGCGTTGATTTTAGGGGCGGTTCATTATTGGAGGTTAATTTTGAAAAACAAGCACCGCCAGCAGTAGTCGAGCTAGTAACGGAGTTAAACACGGTATTTCCTGACTCTGCTTCTGTTAGCGCTACACCAGTTGGTGATCGGGGGATGCTGATACGTCTCAATCCGATCAGCGAAGAACAGCACCAGCAGGTTCTGACTGTTCTTAATCAGAAATATGGAACTGTCAGGGAAGAGCGTTTTACTTCCGTTGGGCCTACTATTGGAGCAGAGCTAAAAAGCAAAAGTATCACGGCGATTATAATACTGCTGATTGTGATTGTGGTTTATATTGCTCTGGTTTTTCGAACGCTTTCTGGAGTATTGTCTCCTTGGGCGATGGGCCTTGCTGCAGTAGTTGCTTTAATCCACGATATTATTATACCCATCGGTATTTTTGCTCTTCTCGGACACTTATATGGAGTCGAGATCAGTGCTGTTTTCGTGGCCGCCGCTTTGACGATATTGGGCTATTCGATATCAGATACGGTGGTTGTATTTGATCGAGTTCGCGAGAACGTACTGCGTTTTGGTAAAAAAGAGAATTTTGGTCAGTTAGTACACACTAGTATAATGCAAACACTGACTCGATCATTAAATACCACCTTTACGACATTACTGTCTTTAATAGCTATTTATGTCTTTGGCGGCGAGTCGATTCGGTATTTTGTACTCGCTTTGATTATTGGTATCGCGCTTGGTGCCTATTCTTCTATATTTATAGCTTCGCCGATATTGATATGGTGGCAACGGCGTGGAAAATAGATTCTATTGACGCATATATTTAAGTGTGATATTCTATTTAATAGTTATGATTCCTTATATAAATAGTAAAAAGGAATCGCTATGACCCCTATGGTTACTACAGATCTGAAGAAAACAATTAAGGCAGTTGTCGCAAATGTTATTGGCATCCTTAACACACGCAATAGAGATGTAATAGCTCGTCGTTTTGGGCTTAAAACAGGCGAGAAGCAGACTTTAGAATCAATCGGACGCACCTATGGCATTACTCGTGAGCGTGTTCGTCAGATTGAGGAAGCGTCTATGCGTCTTATTCGC
>CAYUQA010000056.1:0-1630 GCA_964446135.1 uncultured Candidatus Saccharibacteria bacterium
AAATCAACCGTTTTTACGGATTTCGCGTAAAATTTGGATATCGCTTTCGCGACCGTCTTCGGCGGTCTCTAAAAGCCAATCAATACGAGCAAAAGGTGGGCTGGACAGGATCGAAGCTATGCCGTCGCGACCTATAAAACCATGGCCAATATGCTCATGGCGGTCTTTTTTGCCACCGAGATCGGCTTTTGAATCGTTGACGTGGGTAAGCTTGAGCCAATCAAGGCCGATATTGGCATCAAACTGCTGTAGGACATCGGCCAATCCCGAGGGCGTTCTGTAGTCATAGCCGGAGGCAAAGGCGTGGCAAGTGTCAAAACAAACACCACCAAAACCGTTGCTATCTTTAACAGCGCCTACCATCTCGCCCACTTCTTCAAAAGTATCGCCGATAACACTGCCGGCACCGGCAGAGATCTCGATCAATAGTTTTGTAGTCCCGCTATAGCCATCGAGTATTTTTAGCAGGGCTTGGTTGGTACGAGCCAATCCCGCTTCCATGGTTTGATCGGTGTGAGAACCAACGTGAGTCATGACATAACCGGCGCCCAATAGCGATCCACGCTCGAGCTCTTCTTTGATGACTCGGATAGATGACTGTCTGATTTTTTCATTCAGTGAGGCGAGATTGATGTAGTAGGGTGCGTGGATATAGAAAGTTTTAATGTCGCATTCTTGCATGCGAGATTTAAAAAGTTCTAGCACCTCATCGGTCAGTTTTGGCGCCGGTCCGCCTTGTGGCGAACGAGTAAAGCACTGAAATGTTTCACATCCAGCTGTCTTGGCACGATGGGGCGCTTCTTGAATGCCACCGGCGATGGAGACATGAGCGCCTATTTTAGAAATTGTATTCATAAGTTTGAAATGTTTTGGAAGTGACGTATCGTTGCTTTGCGGAGGGGTATATTTAAGATAACGCTGATGATATCTATTTGCCAATCTGTTTGCAACCGGCGTTCTCTCAAAAAAATATCAGCAGTGCGGGCGAGTCTTTGAAATCTTTTGCGATCAACTCGCATTTCCGGTTGAAAGGCGAGGTTGTCGGCTTTGTTTGTTTTTACTTCGCAAAAATGAATGATCTTATCTTTTGAGGCGACGATATCAATCTCGCCGAAAACTTTTTTGTAATTTTGAGCGAGTATTTTGTACCCTTTTTGTTTTAACCAGTCGCTGGCCAATTGCTCGCCGTATGATCCGACCGATAAATGTTGGGCCATGTATGAATTCAAACAGAATTGAGGTGAGTGAACAAGCTTATTGACGAGTTTGTGGGCTTTGTTATTATGTGTATCAGGTGTTCTCGCTATCGAGAATTTTCTTATTTAGTATTGAAAAATAGGGTTTTGCTGTAGATTCCTAATTCGAGATATCTATCCGCATAGTGCTGTTTTGATGCTATCCTGCCGATGCCCGTACATCTTTTTTGCCGATAGTCATATGATTATCGGGATGGATCTCGTACCCTATTCAATCGTATTAAGACTTGGCCCGAAAATCCAAATATATCGCCTGAAAAACCCAAGCACCAGACGCTCGGGCTTTTCGGTATTATGCTCCTTGCGCTTTTTCTTGTCGCTTTCAAAGGCTCTTCAGCCGAAGGTCAAGAGAGTCTATTGAGCGGACTATTTCA
>CAYUQA010000057.1:0-9107 GCA_964446135.1 uncultured Candidatus Saccharibacteria bacterium
GAATTTTTGAGTTGCTTCGCCATTGCGATCCAATGAATATTGGATCGCATCTCAAAAATCTACTACCCGGTCAACACCCACGGGCCACGACGTGTGATAGCGATAGTGTGTTCGAAATGCGCCGAGAGTGAGTGATCTGCTGATGTGTATGTAAAACCATCTGTTGAGATATGCACGCCCGGTTTGCCAGCAGTAGTAATCGGTTCTATGGCGATAACCATACCTTCTTTCAGTATCGGACCCTCGCCTTTTTTGCCGTAGTTCGGCACATGTGGTTCTTCGTGCAATTTCTTACCAATGCCATGACCCACCAAATCGCGCACGATACTAAAACCGGCCTTTTCGACAACTGCCTGTATCTCAGCGCCTATGTCACCGACATGACTGCCAATTTTTGCTTTTTCGATACCAGCTTTCAGTGATGCTTTAGTCACATCGATCAAGCTTGCCTTATCGGGATTTTGCTGTCGCCAATCACGCTCACTCAAATCACCCAACACCGGTATGGTCACGGCGCTATCTAGGTTCCAACTTTCGTATATCAAACCCATATCAATTCCGATTATGTCACCTTGCTGTAGCTCGCGATCAGAAGGCAAACCATGTACGACTTCATCATTGACCGATAGACAAATCGTCGAAGGAAAACCACCGTAATTTAAAAAGGCCGGTTTTACTTTGTGATCTTTGAGGAGTTGATGCGCCAAAGCATCTAGCTCGCGTGTAGTAACACCCGATTTTACAGCCGCGACAACATTAGCGATGATAGATTTTAAAATCTTACCGCCTTCGCGCATTGTTTTTATATCTTTTTCGTTTTTTATAGCAATCATTGTTTTGGATGTTTACTAAGATGATGAAGAATCATCTCGTGGACTTCCCCGATTGAACGCTCGCCTTCGAGTTCGATCACTTCATAGTCATCTTTACGAAAGATATCCAACACGGGGTTGGTGTCTCGCAGATAGACATCATAGCGATGGCCGATCAATTTAACATCAGCATCAAGATCACGTTTGATGAATGGCGAACCATCATAACGACAAACGGATATATCTTTAAATTGTGGTAGATCAGGCAATGGGTGACCATTTTTCTGGCAAATTTTGCGACCAAGGTTTCGTCGAATTGATTCTTCTTTGCTAACTTTTACAAAAAATATTTTAATATTTTCTTTGCCGTATCGCTCTTCCATAAATGAGATAAACGAACCGACTTCTTCGACAGTACGTGGTGAACCGCTAAACACAAGACCGAGCTCGTGATCTTTTTGTAAAAGCTGATTGACTTCACCAAGTATCACTTTATTCACAAAATCACCCGAAACTAGCTCACCGGTCTTAAATCGGTTTTCTTGTTCAACCCGCTTGGGATCTTGCGGATCCATCTGTGCAAATTTATTTTTGAGCAGTTCTGAACTTCTAACTTGAGTAAGTCCGAGCTCCCGATTGAGTTTGAATGCCTGCGTGTCTTTACCACTACCGGGTGGCCCAAAAAGAATAATAACTTTTTTCATTGAATATTAAGGATACAATATCTAAAGAATAAAGCAAAAACTTTCATATTTGGATACGAACCCGATGAACTTTACAAATTTGAATGCAGTTCGCGGAGTGATTGAGGAACGGAGTGAGGCGTACTATCCGTACGTCGAACGAGTACCGGAATATTCGACGCAGAAATGCGCCGAATATAAAGTTTTTAGTATTCGTACATTGATACTTGGGCGTCTAGTGCTTTCATCGTCTCCAACACCACGCTCACTACAATCAAGATAGAGGTACCGCCGACAGTCAATGCAGTGATACCAGTAGCGCCTTGAACAATTTGTGGTAATACGGCGATTAATCCCAAAAATAATGCGCCAACTAGAGTAATGCGGTTCAAAAGATGCAAAAGAAACTGTGCTGTTGGTTGACCGGGACGAATGCCGGGAACATAACCACCCTGTTTTTGAATATTTTCAGAGATAGATTTTGGATCAAAAGTAACGGCAGTATAGAAATAGGTAAATACGACAACGAGCACAAAATAGAATATTCCGTAGACGAGTTGATTCTGGATCAATTGTACTACTTTTTGAGCAATAGTTGCCACAATGGATATCTGTGACGCGCTAAAAAAACTAGCAATAAGGTTTGGGAAAAGTAAAAGAGATAGCGCAAAAATAATAGGCATTACACCAGCGTTATTGACGCGCATTGGCAGATAGGTCGAAACGCCACCAAACACTTTTGACCCACGCACACGACGAGCGTAATTGATCGGGATATTTCGTTGGGCTTCAGTCAGATAGACGACACCGGCGATAACGATTAGGGCGATCACTACAAAAGCAATATAGGTAAAAATATCACCCGAAGTATAGGAAAATAAGCTCTGCTGAATATGTTGTGGAAAAGCCGATACTATCCCGGCGAAGATGAGCAATGAGACACCGTTGCCGATATTTTTCTCGGATATGAGTTCGCCCAGCCACATCAAGAAAACCGAACCGGCCGCAATTACAATCAGGGAGGCGATAAGATTTGGGAAATCGAGATTAGTGATAACTCCCTGTCGAGATAACAGAGTAATAAAAGCATAACCCTGCAACATCGCCAGTGGCACAGTTAACAAACGAGAATATTGGTTGAATCTTTGACGACCAGCTTCACCTTCGTATTTGTACATTTGCTCGAGTGAAGGGAAAATCATCGTCAGCAACTGCATAATAATCGATCCGGTAATATAAGGACCAAGTCCTAACATAGCGATAGAAAAGCTGTTCAAGCCACCACCGGTAAACGTGCTGATCAATCCGAAAAATTGGTTATTGGCAAAGAAATTACGCAACTGCAACGGATCAACGCCCGGAATCGGAATCGCCGCTATAACTCGAGAGACGATCAAAAGACCAAGAACAAAAAAAATCTTTTGCCTTATATCTTTAATTGAAAAAATTTTGAGTATTCTATTCATAGCTTAGCGAATGACACCGCCGCCGGTAGTAATCTTTGCACGCGCCGCCTCTGAAAAAATAACTCCGCTAAAGTTTAACTTTTTATTAAGCTGGCCGACACTTAAAACTTTTACGTCCTGCTTTTTAGACGAGATAACGCCCTTTTTCACTAATGACTTTGGCGATACTGTCTCACCATCATTATATAACATATTAATCCGATCTAGATTAATTGGAAAAGGTTTTATTCTCTGGATAGCAAAATATCTGTGTTTTATATCAACCTTTTTGGTTGCGCCACGTTGTTTTGGAAAAATTTTCCATATCGGATTATCACCACCACGAAAACCCGGGCGTATTCGATGTCCGGCACGAGCCTTCTGACCCTTGGAACCATGGCCTGAATAAGTACCGCGCTTACCACCGCGACCAACGCGCTTGGATTTCTGGTGGTTGCTATTAGATTGTAACTGGTGTGATTGCATGATAAATAATTATTTCTTGAATATAGATAAAGCGGCCAGAGTCGCACGGGCAATGTTTATTTTATTGGTTGTACGAGTTAGTAATTTGGCCGTAATATTCTCGATGCCAACAAGCTTGGCAATAACACGTACTGGACCGCCGGCTTTAACGCCATGCCCAAGCACCGCTGGCTTTAACAGTACCAATGCGCTGTTATATTTCTGGGTAATCTCGTAAGGTATCGACTTTTGATCAGTCATCGCAACAGTGATCATGTGTTTTTTAGCTCGATTGGTAGCTTTCTGCATTGACTGGGCGACATCAACTCCTTGAGCAATACCCAAACCAACACGACCTTTTCCATCACCAAGAATCATAGTAGTTCGAAAACTAAAACGTTTGCCGCCACGAGTAACGCGAGTAACGCGGGCGATATCTATAGCTTTTGAATCAAATTCGGATTTTTCTTTAGGCGATCGTGAGCCAGGACCTCGAGAACCAAAACGGCCACGGCCTTGATGATTTTGTGTATTTGGTTGTGTATTTTTGTTTTCCATAGTACTAGAATTGCAAACCAGCTTTGCGCATGGCGTCAGCGATAGCTTTTACACGACCATGGTATTTATAACCACCGCGGTCAAAAACTATTTTTGTTATACCTAATTTTTGTGCTTTTTCAGCCACGGCCTGCCCAAGATTATCGGCACGAGCTATCTTGTTACCGGGCATTATTTTCTTTTGAGTCAAAATATCACTAGTGCTAACTATTGTTTTACCCGTAGTGTCGTCAATGATCTGTATAAATGTATGTCGATTACTGCGAAAAACAGAAACTCTTGGTACATCCGTAGTACCAGAAATCTTGGCGCGAACGCGTCGGTGACGACGGAGACGACTAGTTGTTCGTGTTAATTTTTTCATAATATTATGCACCAGCCGCGGCGGCTTTCTTGCCTGCCTTGCGACGTATGATCTCGCCAGCATATTTTATACCGCTACCTTTATATGGTTCTGGTGGTCGTAGTTTTCGAATTCTGGCCGCAGTCTCACCAACAACACCTTTGTCAATACCACTGACTGTAATCGACGCTTTTTCCGTCTTAAAAGTTATGCCTTCCGGGGCTGGAACTGTTATTGGGTGACTGAAACCCAAATTTAGCTCAAGATCATTACCTTTAACCTGAGCTTTGTAACCAACACCACTGAATTCTAGTGTTTTTTGATATCCTTCAGCAACACCCTGAATCATGTTAGCAAGCAAAGCACGGGTTAAGCCCCAAATATTCGACTGATGTCTATCTTTTTGTAAGGAGACAACGAGCCCATCGTCAGTCTTTTCTATGCGCACAAAAGGCAAGAAGGTTTGTTCAAGTTGACCCTTTGGTCCTTTAACCACAACCGAAGAATTATTGATCGTGACATCAACATCTTTTGGGATAGGTATGATTTGTTTGCCTATTCTACTCATAATAAATTACCAAATATTACAAATTATCTCACCGCCGACGCCTTTTTTACGAGCATCTTCTCCGGTCAACAAACCCTTTGATGTCGACACGATAGAAATGCCATAACCATTTTTTACTTTTTTTAATTCATTAGCTGGACTATAGATACGTCGCGACGGCTTGGACACTAGTTCGATATTATTAATAACGCCCTTATCATTATCATATTTCAAAGCGATATCAATATATGGCAGCTCCATGCGCTTTCCCTTCTTGTTTTTCTTTTCAACTTCAGCTATAAATCCACACTCCATTAAAATAAGGGCCGCGTTGTATTTGAGCTGTGAAAAGGGAATCAAAACTCGCTCGTGACCAACGGCTTGTGCATTTCTTATTTGACTAAACATGTTAGCTAATGGACTCATATATTGGAACTGATATTATATCTTTAGATCTACCAGCTTGATTTCTGGATGCCCGGCAATAATCCTTGCCCGGCAAGTTCTCTAAAGTGAACGCGACACAATCCAAACTTACGCATAAATCCGTGCTTACGACCGCACAGAAAACAACGCAAAACAATCCGACTTGAAAATTTCGGTTTCTTTTCTGAGCGTGCGATTGTGGATTTTTTTGCCATAATTTTAGATTAAGAAGTTGCTATCGGAAAACCAATTAATTTTAGCAATGTCCGACCTTCTTCAGCTGTTTTAGCACTAGTAACTACTGTTATTTCAAAACCAAAAATATCTTTTAACGATTCATAACTAATCTCTGGGAAGATATTATTCTCTCGAATACCAATATTCAAATTGCCGTTCTGATCAACTGAGCGAGCAGATATACCTTGAAAATCGCGTGATCGTGGCAATGCAATAGATATGAGTCTATCTATGAAATCATACATACGTTGCCCTCGCAAGGTCACGCTCAAACCGACTAGTGTTCCTTCCCGTAATTTAAAACCGGCTATAGATTGTTTTGCATTACGGTTTACCATTTTTTGTCCAGCTATTGTTGATAGGTCTTTAGTGATGCGTTCGATACCTTTTGTGTCTTTATCTCGAGAAAGTTTACCGACACCGATATTAATAATTACTTTCTCGATTTTTGGAACAGCCATAATATTTTTATAACCAAAACGCTCCTTCAGCGCAGAAGCTACGTCTTTTCTATATTTTTCTAGTATACGTGGGTTCATAATTTATAGTTCGGCATTACACTTTTTGCAAATACGGATTTTTTTATCGCCAGTTAGTAAATGGCCAACACGCGTCGGACGGTCACATTTTGGACATACGACCTGAACACGAGAAGCGATAATTGGATGCTCCTTTGTCAAAATCTGACCTTTTTGACCCTGTTTTCTGGCACGCTGATGACGTTTAACTAATTGCATACCTTCAACAACAACTTTATTGTCTGCCGGCATAACGCGAAGAACCTTACCGGTCTTACCCCGATCTTTGCCCTGTAATATCATTACCTTATCATTTTGTTTTACAAAAAGAGTGTTCATAGATTTTGATCCTATACAATCTCATCAGCTAAACTAGTAATCACATCATAGCCGCGTTCTTTTAATTCTCTTGGAATCGGTCCGAATATACGACCGCCTTTAATACCCTTCCCGTCAATCAACACGACTGCATTGTCATCAAAACGGATATAGCTACCATCTTTACGGCGAAAATTATTACGCTGACGCACAACTACAGCCTTGACTACATCTTTTTTCTTAACAGCTTTGCGTGGTTCAGCTAATTTAACTGACACAACAACAACATCGCCCAGCTGTGCATAGCGTCGGCGTGAACCACCGAGCACCTTAATAACGCCAACCTTTTTGGCGCCACTATTGTCAGCAACAGATAGTATTGAACGAAGTTGTATCATAATATATTTATTACGTTTCTAGTATTACTTGCTAGCTATGACCCATCGTTTTTCTTTCGACATTGGTCTTGTCTCCTGTATAAATACAGTCTCACCTACATGGTGAGCGTTCTCTGGATCATGCACCTTAAATCGCTTTGTAACGGTATAGTATTTTTTATATTTAGGATGCTTAATCAGACGGTCTATAGCCACGACTATAGTCTTTTGCATCTTATCTGATACAACGCGACCTTTTAAAACACGGATTTTTTTGTTTATTGCGGTATTCATAGGTTAAGCTGAAGACTTATTATTATACTGACTTTTATTAATAACTGTCAATATCTGGGCAATTTCATGCTTTGTTTTTGATATTTGGCTAAAATCTTTAAGTGTCTGCTGTGAGCGATTAAAACTAAGCTTTGCTAAACTGATCCTTTTTTCATTGAGCATCGTCTTTAGCTCTTCTAATTCTTTATGTGTTATATCGGCAAATTTCATAATTACTTTTTTATAAACCGGGTTGGAATTGGTAATTTGTGACCCGCGCGACGAAAAGCCTCGCGCGCTTGAGTCTCACTCAAACCATCAAGTTCAAAAAGGATTCGACCCGCCTCAACTGGAGCTACAAAATGCGATAAAGAACCAGCGCCGCCACCCATACCGACTTCAGCACCCTTTTGAGTTCGTGGCTTATCCGGAAAAATACGAATCCAAATCTTACCGCCGCGCTTTGTAAAATTTGCGATAGTACGACGCGCCGATTCTATTTGATTTGCTTTCAACCACGAAGGCTCCATCGCTTTTAAACCAAAACTACCAAAACTCAAATAATGACCGCGGGTTGTGGTCGTCTTCATATTACCGCGATGCACTTTTCTGTGTTTGATACGTTTTGGCTGTAACATAATTAAAATTTAAGTCCTTTAAAAATCCAAACTTTTATACCGACAGTGCCAAAAGTTGTGTGGGCTGTTGCTTGAGCATAATCAATATCGGCACGCAATGTCTGTAATGGTAAGCTACCCTGTTCTAAATGCTCGGTGCGGGCGATATCATTACCATCTAGGCGTCCTGCGACTGCAAGTTTCACACCTTTTACTTCTTTATTACCTCCAATCTTAGCCAGTGTTTGTTTTAATAAACGACGATAGGGCAAACGTTTCTCAAGTTGCTCAGCCATTGCCTCGGCCATAATCTTTGCTGAAGCTTCAGGATTCTTTACTTCTTGAACATCAATACGTACGCCGGATTTGGTTCTAATTTTAGCCATACGTTGTATCCTCTGGCGAATTTCCTCAATGCCATTACCACCACGACCGATAATCAAACCCGGTCGCGATGTATGGATAATAACCTGTAGCATATTTGGGCTTCTTTCGATGTCAATTCTATCTACACCCATATTCTTAAGTTTCTTTTCCAGAAAATCTCGAACAGAAAGATCACCTTTTAAAAGATCCTTGTAATGCTTGTCACTAAACCAGCGCGAACGCCAGTCTTTATTGATAACAAGCCGTAATGATGTTGGTGATATTTTCTGTCCCATAGTATTTGACTAGTTTTATATAGTTTTTCTTTGGAATAAACGGCGTTTCTTTGCGCCTTCTGTTGGTTTCTTTGTCTCGATATCCGTATCTTTTTTGGAATCGCGTTTAACTTTAGTATTTTTTGCAGTTATCTCTATTTTCTCATCTTGTGCCGACTGTACCATTTTCTTTTCTTGTTTATCAGCCTTCATCCCCGGAACTCGCTCGCTTAAAACAATCTTGATATGCGAAGTCTTTTTTTGGATTGGCGAAGAAGAACCAAAACCCTTTGGACGATAGCGTTTTAGTTTTGGACCTTCGTTGACAATCACATCCTTAACAAACATATTTGATTGGACCAAGCCAAAGTTATTGCGTGCATTGGCAAGCGCGGAATCCAGAATCTTCATCATCGGATGAGCTGAACGCTTTATGGTGTACTGCAATACGGCACGGGCGCGCAAAGCATCTAAGCCCATAATCACGCCTCGAACCAATCTCACTTTACGTGGAGAGATTCGAATATTTTTAGTGTTTGCTGAAATATCCATAATTTATATCTAAACTTTCTTAGCTACCTCTGCTTTAGCTGCCTTTGCCGAATCGACCTCTTTTTGTTTAGCCGCCACCTCGATAGCTTTTTGCATTCTACCACCGTGACGAACAAATTTACGGGTCGCTGCAAATTCACCTAATTTATGTCCGACCATATCTTCAGTCACAAAAACAGGAATATGGATCCGACCGTTATGAACGCCGAAATTAAAACCGACCATCTCTGGACTAATTGCGCTGGCGCGAGACCATGTTTTGATAACGGTCTTGTCTCCAGCACGCAAAGCATGG
>CAYUQA010000058.1:0-3582 GCA_964446135.1 uncultured Candidatus Saccharibacteria bacterium
ATATACATATGCTACATTATTGGATTACTGTCTTCGCCGCCGGACTAGGCATTGTTTTATCTATTTTTCTATATCACAAGAAGTCAACCGGCGAAAAATTAATCTGTCCGATCGGTCATCATTGCAATACGGTTATACACAGTAAATACTCTCGATTTCTGGGAATTAAACTCGAGCTTATTGGTCTTGCCTACTATAGTTCGGTTTTTTTGGGCTATATTTTGTTTATTTTATTCAAAGCACATTCCGAGATAGTTATGACATCGCTCTTTTTTATGACCATCGGTGCTCTATTTTTCTCGATATATCTCATCGGCATCCAAGGCCTCGTTCTTCGTCAGTGGTGCACCTGGTGTCTTATGTCAGCGGGCTTGTCTATTATTATTTTTATGTCCATTGTCACTTCGCCACTGATAGATATAGCGAGCGTATTAACTAACTACCAATCTATAATCATAATAGCTCATTTGATCGGTATTACGCTTGGCGTTGGTGGCGCCACTTTTACCGATATTTTCTTTTTTAAATTCTTAAACGATTTTAAAATTTCAGAAGACGAGGCGTCAGTGCTTCACACACTCTCACAAGTTGTCTGGTTTGGCATCATTTTATTGATACTCTCCGGTATCGCTCTGTATATTCCAAATGCCGAGATATACAATCAATCCGCTAAATTCCTGATGAAAATGATCGTTGTTAGCGTAATTTTAATTAACGGCATATTATTGAATGCTTTTGTATCGCCGCGTCTCGTCAACATTTCATTTGGCGGCAAACACCATCATGAGATTGGCGAACTCCATGCCAATCGCAAACTTGCTTTTGCTCTCGGTGCTATTTCAATGGCATCTTGGTATTCGGCACTGATTCTTGGTGCATTGCGCAATATATCATTATCTTTATCTCAATTATTTGGCTTATACATATCCATTCTCGTACTAGCAATCATCGCTAGTCAGCTTACCGAAAGATATTTTGAACTCCACGCAAACCAGAAGCCAAATTAGTCCGTCATACATAATATCTAAACAAATTCAACGTGCAAAAAACACTTCTTGTATCTCCTAGACAATTTGCTTGGCAACCAAAGATAGAGAATGGGCCTATCGGCAAATATCAAAAATATATACTACTGGGCATGGGTGGCTCGCATTTGGCGGCTGATATTCTCAACGGGTACGACCCGACAATTTTTTTGCGTGTACATTCGGATTATGGTTTACCAGGAAGTAGAAGTTCGAATTTTAACAAGCCAAACCATTTCGAACTTTCACTTCCTGGTAAACCTTTTGTGCCGTCATCTGAACAAAAACAAACACTGGTCATCGCCAGCTCGTTCTCCGGTAACACCGAGGAAGTCATTGACGGGCTGCAGATCGCACTCAAACAAAAATTAGCCGTCGCTATATTAGCCAAAGGCGGCAAGCTGATTGAGATCGCGCAAAAGAAAAAATTACCCTATATCCAATTCCCCGATGAAGATCTACAGCCACGCTTGGCACTCGGCTATAGCATCCGCGCACTTTTGACTTTATTGGGACACGAAAAAGGTCTTCGCGAAACGACTCTACTAGCTAAAAAATCAGACGTGGCACAGGCGCGCAAAAAAGCGGCGGCTTTAAGTAAAAAAATAGCTGGTTTAGTGCCGATTATTTATACCTCAAATCACAATAGAGCCGTTGGCTATAACTGGAAAATTAAACTCAACGAAACCGGCAAGATTCCAGCATTCTGCAATGTTCTGCCCGAACTTAATCACAACGAAATGACTGGCTTTGATGTCCAACCACAAAATCGCGATCTGTCATCAAAATTTCACTTTTTGTTTATCACTGATGACACCGATAGCGCGCCAATAAAAAAGCGCTTTGCAATTCTCGAAGAATTATACAAAGCGCGCGCACTACCCGTCACCCTCGTACCGCTCACCGGTACATCACGACTCGAGCGGATCTTCTCCTCGCTCATGGTCGCCGATTGGTTGAGTCTCGCCATCGCCACTCATTACGGCACCGAAGCCGAGCAAGTCCCAATGGTCGAAGAATTTAAGCGTTTGATGAATAACTATTCACCCGATACAATCAAAATACAGAAAGCAATTGATAATAAAATATAATCTAGCATACGAAGATATAGAGATTCCTCATATCGAACATTCGTCCAATCTTTTTTGAGATGATCCATGAGAGATAATCTTCCGGGACTATGAATTTTTTTAGAAATACCCGAACAACGATTACATATATCATTAATTGGGATGAATTGATCGCTCTGGTGGCAAATCTCACATCGCGTCGAATAATATTCAGTCCTTATTTTTAAAGATTGCACGTTTCACCTCCAAATAAAATCGCTTTTGAAAGCGATTTTATAATATCGTAAATTCTACTCGTCGTCAAATTACAGCGGGTGGATGTTGAGCTGTTCTTTTTCGGCTTCGCGGATAATTCGTTCCATCATGGCGACTGATTCGATGGGATATTTGCCTTTTGCCGATTCTTCAGAGAGCATCACAGCATCGGAACCATCAAGAATAGCATTGGTGACGTCAGATACCTCGGCACGTGTCGGCTCGGGATTCTCAGTCATTGAGAGAAGCATTTGGGTCGCCGTAATCACCGGCTTGCCGGCGGCTTTGCATTTTTTGATAATTTCTTTTTGAGCAAAAGGCACTTCTTCAAGTGGAATATTCTGTCCCAAATCACCACGACCAACCATAATAGCATCAGAAACCTCGATAATGCCATCAATATTATCTAAACCTTCGCGACGTTCGATCTTGGCAACTATCTTGACCGTGCCTTTGTCTTTTATGACGTCCTGTCGTAGCTCCTCAATATCCTCGGCTTTTGCGACAAAAGACAATACGACATAATCCACGCCTTGCTCGAGACCAAATTTCAAATCATCCAAATCTTTTTCGGTAATGACTTTGGCGGCAGTTTTATCAAGTCCATGGCCTTCGACGGTATTCACACGTGGACCTGACAAATCCTGCATAATCAAAACTTTTTTGCCCAGTTCTGACGCCACTTCATGGATTGTTTTAATAAAACCGGCATGTTCTTCGTGCGTGCCGTGTGAAAAATTCAAACGCGCAATATCCATGCCCGCAGAAATCATTTTTTTGATCGTCTCTCTATCTTTCGATGCCGGGCCGATCGTCGCCACAATCTGTACCCTTGAGATATTTTCTTCGTTGTCCATTTGATAACAGTTAAAACAAATTGACATATATCGTTATGAACGATTTGAGATTTGTTATAGAAAATCCAGAGCATTTCTGTAGTATCGCAGTGTGGACTTCATCCTATTTGAAGTCTTAACGTTGCGACTACAAAGAAATGCGATTTAGATTTTCATAATAAATCTCACTAAGTGAATAATGATATATTTCAATTTGTTTGACTAGTGATATGTTTGAGGCGATTGTATTTGGCAACTCTTTCACCTCGTTGCGGTGCGCCGGCTTTGAGACCAAAACAACCAAAAGCAAAGGCCAGATCAGCGATAAAATCGTCATTGGTCTCGCCACTGCGATGGCTAATGATGCAGTCTATATCATTATCGCGGGCCAATTCC
>CAYUQA010000059.1:0-20509 GCA_964446135.1 uncultured Candidatus Saccharibacteria bacterium
CCGGCGTATTAACCCTATCACCATCGTGGGCCGATGAATTTTTAAGTCCGTTGCTAGAGCTTGTCGGTAATCGTTTGGTGCTCTTACCGAGCGATAATCTATCCGTGCACGCGACGATTAGAATTCTTCAGGAAGCTAACAGGTGTACCTTTAGGATGAAATAGCAACGAGTTATATCCTTTTCAATTATCCGCACTGCTATTTTAAGGAAGGAGGCGATTTTTGGGTTCCCTAAGAAAATTGAGTTGTGCTTTAGCCCAGATGGCGTTTCCTGGTTCATTGAAATGAACTGGGTCATTTGACCAATAATATTGAGCCACATCCGTGTTAGTTACTTGTCCCCTTAAAGCTTCGTATGAATTGAGATATGGCGCGTTAAGTTTTTTTGCCGTTTCTGCGAGGACTGCATGTGGTTTAGCAGACCATTGACCGGTATATTGAGGATAATGAGGGGCGCCGGTAATCATAACTTTTACATTATGAGCCCTTAGTAATTTTATTGTTTCTGATAACATATTCATTGAAAAGTCAATATTATTTTGTGTTGTTTCATCCCATGTAAGTTGGAGCCAATTATTTGGATCATTGAGTGCAAGCGGATCAAAAATTTTCTTTTTATATATTTGCGGTGCCAATTTTTCTATGGTGGTGAGCATTAATTTTTCTGTCCAACCAATGATCACCGAATGAGCGACCATGTACGCATTGATTCGCTGGCGAAGCGGAATTTTTACGAGACCTTGGGGAGTCAAATGGTACACACCTTGTAATTTCGGGTCAGAGGGGTGGGCGGCGATCGGCAAGCCGTTCCTATCAAAATCAGTAGATAATTTGTAGGCTGCGTCATCACGAACATCACTCATGTCTTCATTAATAACGACGAGATCTGGTTTATACTGAAGTATTTTATTTTTTATCAGGAGATAGTAAATAATCGTTGAATAACTCGATGTGCCCGCATTGATGACCTCAATTTTTTTGCCGGTTTTTGTATATATTTTGTTAAGCTCATTCTCTACGATGTCGGGCATTCTTTTTCCTTCGTTCACAACAGTATGAGTGGTTGAATCGCCTACATAAAATATACGATAGGTATTGGACGGTTTCTCAAGTGCTATATTTTCATGTTCCGGCCATGACTGATCGTTTGTGTAGACAACATTCGGTATGTCTCGCACCCGATCAACATAGCGGATGTTTGGTGCAAGTTTATGATTAAGTAGTTCGTCCGGGATTATAGATATAACCCGATCTTCTTTCATCTTTGTCCTGTATATATATCCTAATCCCTCAATGAATATAATTGCGATAACGAGAGATATGATAAAAACTAATGTTTTTTTATAGGTATTAAATATTTCCATACTATTTAATATTATACATCTTATAGAAATGCGAATCTTTATTTTTTAATAATATATTTGGCATGCCCTTTTCGATGATTGTGCCCTTTTCGATGACCACTAACTGATCCGCGCTGGTGATGGTACTTAAACGATGGGCAATGATAATAATCGTAACCTTGCCTTTGAGTTCACTAATCGCTTGTTGGATCAAATGTTCTGATTCGCTGTCAATCGCGCTCGTCGCTTCGTCCAAAATTAAAATATCAGGATTGCGGGCGAGTGCTCGGGCAAGTACGATCCGTTGGCGCTGACCGCCGGATAATTCAAAGCCACGTTCGCCAGCGAGCGTTTGAAATTTATTTGGTAATGATTTTATAAAATCATAAATATTTGCCATTTTTGCCGCGGCGATAATTTGTGCGCGAGAGATTGTTTGGTCATAGAAGCGTATATTATTTTCAATGGTATCATTCAGTAAGAAAATATCCTGCGGTACGTAGCCAATATGCTGTCGCCACGTCTGAAGGTCAACCATATCAATATCAAGACCATCTAACTTTATCGTGCCACTCTGTGGTCGGAATAGTCTCAACAGAAGATCGACAATGGTTGTCTTGCCAGAGCCTGACGAGCCGACGATCCCTACAATATCTCCTTTACGAATGGTAAAGATTACATTTTTGAGAAGCTCATTGCCGCGATGATATGAGAATGTAACGTTTTGAAATGTGAGCGATGAATCAAAGACGAATGGCTTATGATTTTCGTCCGGTTCAACCGCTTTTACTAGGCTGTTTCGGTAGTTTACTACGGTTTCTATGTAGGGGATGAGCCCGTTCATTCCTTGAAGGTTGTTTTGTGCGAGTTGGATGAATGAAAACATTTTTTGTATAAGATAGACGGTAACGGCGAATGAGGCGATGTTAAAATCAGCTGTTT
The DNA here is from genome assembly GCA_964446135.1 of uncultured Candidatus Saccharibacteria bacterium. Classification (GTDB taxonomy): domain Bacteria; phylum Patescibacteriota; class Minisyncoccia; order 2-02-FULL-40-12; family IGHO2-01-FULL-4-A; genus CAYUQA01. The sequence goes on from CAYUQA010000059.1 coordinate 2,286, forward strand.
GATAGGATCGTAAAAAAAGCAAACCGATAAATGTTATGCCGATTGGTTCCAGTGATTGACCTACCGAATAATTATAGAACGCTGTTTTTGATCGCGCATTTTTCAATTTTTCAAAATAATAACGTGCTTTACTGATGACTTCGTTTTCATGTGCCGTCGCTTTAATAATCTTGGCGCCGATAATATTCTCGCCGATATGATGGGCAACGTATTTGTAGATGATTCCGATTTCTTCGGCTAATTTGCGTGTTTTGAAAAAAAGCGGTTTTAAAAAGAAAAATAGTATTGCCCCAAATAAAAGCGTGAATAGGGTGATTGAAGGCGAGATTTTAAAGGCGACTGCCGTATAGGTAATAAGACTTGTGGCAACCAAAATACCATTGCTGACTTGATTGAGTATGCTGGTTGCTTGACCGACATCAAATAAGAGAATACGTTCGAGGTGGCCTACTTTTTGCTTTAAGAGATATGGCCAGGCGGCGGCAAGAGTTTTTGTAAATAAATCTGTCCGAAGATTTTCTTCAAAGCGAGACGCCAGTTTTTCTGTTTTGTATTTCGCATAAAATTGCCCCAATCCTTTGAGGGCGAAAAGGAGGATCATGACTCCAACAAGCACTGGTGCCGTCAATGGAATATGTAGTGTCGAGAATGCGAGCCGTAAATTACGGGTAATAAAATCAGTTTCGGCGATGGTCGAATTTCCAAAGAGAGAGAAGAGGGGAATAATAATGCCGATACCGAGACTTCCAGCAAGTCCATCCAGAAAACCCATTACGAGCATAAACAATAAATCGCTTCTGTATGAACCGATGAATGCCTTGGTCAGCACAAAAAGATATTTTATTTTTTTGAACGTATTCACGTATGGAGTAGAGAGCGGTGCCTAGCGCTCATTAAATAATACCATACTATTGAGATTTTGCAAGGCGTGCAGTATCTCCCTTTGTTTGGTAGAATCTATTTTTATGTCTATGCAGAATAAGGCGGTTCTTATTTACTCGTATGATGGTTATAGTGATGTATGGGCTCCTTTTTTTTGTTTTTTCTTTAGATATTGGCCCGATTGCCCGTATTCAATCTATCTCATTACTAATTTTCAAACATATTCAGATGCTCGAGTCACATCAATACCGGTCGGTGAGCATAAAGGATGGGGTACTAACATGAGGTATGTTCTCGATAAAATACCCGAAAGATATCTGATTTATTTTCATGAGGATTTTTTTATCCAAAGTCCCGTTAATACTCAACGCATAAGTGATCTTATTCAGTATGTTGAAAATAACTCGATTGCCTATCTTCGTTTATGCCCGGCGCCCGGTCCTGACCTTCCCCATGAAAATGATCTCAATGTTGGAGAAATAAGCAAAGGATCGGAATATCGCATGTCCCTGCAGTCTGCAATTTGGGACAAAAATATCATTAAGCAGATTATCGTTGAGGGCGAAAATCCTTGGGATATGGAAATAAAAGGTACCGTCAGATCAAACCAAATTTCTGAAAAGTTTTTAAGTGTTCGAGAACCTGCAATTGACTATTATCTTACCGCAGTTGTCAAAGGCAAATGGGTTTATGATGCTGTGCAATTATGCAAAAGAAAAGGAGTCAGCATTGATCTAAGTCATAGGCCGATTGATTATATGTCAAAAATACGTTCTCTCTATGATGGTTGGCGGAAAACTCCTTGGATACAAGAGATGGCTCATGTTCCCATCCTCGGAAAGATGGCCAGGAAAGCTATTTGGAAATTAGTCAGCTTGTTGTAAAAAATATAATTTACAGAAATGCGTAATAACTTTCTTTAATGCAATCTATCTTTTCAATCGTCGCGCCTTGTTTTTTGGCTATTTCACCGACCAAATCAGATAGCGGAAATTGTTCGGTACTTTCTGCATACGCCAAAAGAAGATGCTTGGCATGAAACCAGTTTTTACTGGCCACATATCTTTGTGAATATTCAGAACTTTCACTTAATGCCCATGTTGATACGAATAGGTCAGTATTGATGTCCATGTCGTCAAGAAATCCCACCGGGACAATATTTATTTTCCCAGCCTCGATGTTGCTATGTGGTTTTTTTACAAAGTTGAGTTTTTCTTCTCCGAAAACTGTTGACAGATAGAGCCATTGAATCGTGCTGATGAGTGGTGAATCAATCAAAATATAGGTTCCGGTGCGACCAATGAGTCTCGTGAGTAGTTTTGTAAAATTTCCATACCCAGCGCCCCATTCGACAACCGTGTTTATCCCCCCCAATCTATATGAGTAGCCTTTTGAAAGCGCATTATATGATAAAGATGGTGTACGCTATTGTGTGAAGTAAGGTAGTTTGATCGAATAAGTTTTGGGTTCCCCATGTAATCTTCCATCAGGAGTCTTTTTAATGTTTGCTTTGGCAGTATGCTTTCCAGAAATTTTAGTTTTGTAGTGAGTGTCGGTCCGCTTCCTGAAACAAACATGGTATATGCAATGACGGGATTTCTTAAGAAAGAAAATTGTATTGGAATGATTGATGATTCCAAAACAGCGTTAAATTGGCGCCAGGCCGGGGTCATGAAATTATCGATCGGGTAATCTTTAATCATCTCGTAGTTACTTAAAAATGAATCGCGGATAGCTTCGTATTCTTGTCGCTGATATCCTTTTTTGCGGGCTAATCTCAACAACTCAAAAAACGTAGAAAATTCATTGAGCACAATCCCGGCCCGTCTGAAATAGACGTGCGATGTGTTGAGCGCTTTTGATAAAATTCTCCTCATAAAATCATGGTAGTGCTTCCATATACTATGTCAATATAAAAAGTTCGCGGTACGGCGAACTTTTTTTGGTGTACGTTTTTTATGATTGAGTGGCTACTATATTTTTGAGATAATAATCTATCGTGGAGCGGAGGCCGTCTCGTAACGTGGTTTTAGCCAGAAAGCCAATTTCATCTTTTGCGCGACTGGAGTCTATACTGCGCTTTGGTTGACCATCGGGTTTGCTCGTATCCCAGGTTATTTCTCCTGAATAGCCCATGAGTTCACAGATGAGATTCATAAGTTCTCGCATTGATATTTCGGTATGTCCGCCGATGTTTAGCGGCTTTATGTCATCGTAATGTTGCACTGCCAAAACAATTCCTTCGGCGGCATCTTTGACGTATAAAAACTCTCGCGTGTTGTTCCCTGAACCCCATGTTGTCAGCGAAGTATTATTTTGTTTCGCTTCATAGACTCTGCCAATTTGTGCTGGCAAGCCATGTCCAAAGACAGGATGAAAATTATCACCCGGACCATAAAGGTTTGCCAATAAGAGATGAATAATATTAAAACCAAACTGTTGACGATACGCCTGACCCTGTACCAGAAGTGCTTTTTTGGCGATACCATAAGGGGCATTTGTTTCTTCAGGATAACCCAACCAAAGATCGGTTTCTGTAAAGGGTACCTTTGCAAATTTTGGGTATTCGCAAACCGTGCCGATGGTTACGAACTTTTCTACGCCGGCCTTGTAAGCGGCGTCGATCATATTTGTCCCGATGATTGCATTGTCATAAAAAACATCGGCAGGAAATTGCCTATTAAATTCTATGCCGCCTACACGGCCGGCACAGTTGATGACAAGATGTTTACCCTCGACAACGTTGTCGCAGTTTGTTCGGATTCTCAAATCGCAATCGTTTGAGTGAGGAATGAAAATGTTTTCTTCTTTTGCGCCAAGTTTGAGCAGTTGTTGAACGACATTGTGTCCCAGAAAACCGGCGCCACCGGTAACAACAATTTTTTTATTTTCCAAATTTATCAAGATTTTCTTGTTTAATGGCTGTTGCTATTGTTCTTACATCTTCATGAGTAAGTCCATCATGAGTTGGCAGATAGATGCCTCTTCGGCCAATTTCCTCGGCTACGGGATAGGCGCCCTTGTCGTCAAGGTATTCATAAGCCCCGGTTTGAGTCGGGATTGAGCAGAATATCTGGCGTGATTCGATGTGATACTTTTCCATAAACAAAGACAAGAGCTCCTGTCTTTGTTCGTAGGTTTGAGCCATTGCCGGATATCCGTGGGGTACGATACATTCACCCTCATTTTCAAAGAATGAAGCTATGCCGCTTATGGAGTTAATCTCAAAAGCATTTGATCGGCGAGTAATGAGAGACTGATTTATGTTTTCCATACCGCCCAAGCCGATAATTGCTTCCATGCAGTTCATTTTCCCAGAAAAGCCTATGTATGGAAAAACAAATTTTTCGCCAAGTTGCTCGCTTTGTCTCCCGTGATTACGAAGACTTTTTGCTAAGTTGGCAATCTCTTCGTTATTGGTGATGATCATGCCACCCTCGCCAGTCGCCAATGTATGAGAAACATAAAAAGAAAAACAGCCGACATCACCAATGGTGCCGACTTTCTGACCAAAATAAGTAGAACCCATGGCTTCACAGGCATCTTCGACGATGTACAGGTTATATTTTTTTGCCAAGGCGTTGATTTCTCGCATCTTGGCCGGTCTGCCTAAAAGATGCACCGGCATGATTGCCAATGTCTTATCGGTGATTTTTGATTCGATTTGTTCTACATCAATATTGCCATCGAAAGATGCGTCAACAAAGACCGGTTTGAGCTGACTGTGGACGACAGCATTGATCTGGGCAATAAATGTAAGCGCCGGAACGATTATTTCGTTACGGTGATTGGTGTCAAGATATTTTATGGCAGACAGAGCACAGGCATCTGCTAGAGTACCGTTTGCCGTGGCGATTGCATATTTTACTCCAAACCATTCGGCAATTCTTTCTTCGAGTGCCTCACCGAAGCGGCCTTGATCAAGTAAATTCATATCCAACGCCTGTTGCATAAGTGCTCTCGTCCTGTCGGTTATTCTAACGCTAGCTGATCTAATCATGTTTTTCCTTATACACCAGTGTAAATTTTTTAGCAACACGCAATGCTTTAATAATTTTATTTTTCTCCATTAAAATTTTTCCAGTAGGCAATCGTTTTTTTGAGACCTTCTTCAAGAGAATATTTCGGTGACCAACCAAGAACCTTCTTGGCCTTCGAGGCGTTGATTGATAAATATTCTTCAACAACCGGGCGCAATGGGTAATTTGGCGGCCATGTTTTTGTGATTTTTCCGTGGTACTTCAACATCCTCTTTAGCTTGTTGGCTAATCCCATCATGTTTGTTTTAGAGCCGGTTCCAAAATTGAAGACATCGTTTTTTATGTCAGACTTCAAGAGAGCCATATAGGCAGACACCTGATCCTCGAGGTACATAAGATCTCTGACGAACATTGGTGTTCCTATAAATATATCTTTTTTGGCCAGCATTGATGTGATTATGTACTCAACGATAAATCCGGTGTTGTGGTGTCTGCCGTAGGTGTTGCAACATCGGGCGATAAGATAGGGCAGACCATAAGCGTGTCCAGCCATTTCTATGTAGCTTTCGCAGGCGGCTTTACTGACGGCATACGGACTGGCCGGATGTAATTTCATTTTTTCGTCAAATGAAATTCTTGATTTTTGCCAGCCATATACTTCCATCGTTGATGCAAAAATAAACTTTTTGAAATGTGGAACATCCAAACAGGCGTGAATAAGATTTATGGTCCCCAAATAATTTGTTTCATTAAATTCGTGCAGTAGTTCAAATGATTCTCGCACGGCTGTCTGTGCCCCGATGTGTAGAACATACTCAGGTGAAAACGCGGTAACCGCTTTGTGGAGCGCATAGTAATCGGTAAAATTTGCTCGATATAGCTCAATGTGCGGAATAATATCTGAGATAATATGAAGGCGGCTTTCGTTTGACGCAGTTCTGATAAGTCCAGCCACACGATACCCACCGTCCTTTACCATGGCTCTTGCCACAGCGCTTCCGATAAAACCAGTACAGCCAGTAATCAGTACTCGTGGTTTCTCTTTGTTGTTTGTGCTTGATTCTTCCATTGAGTTCCGATGATACGGCTATATATTAAAAAGCGCAATATTCAATTTTGATTTTAAATTATTTTTTTCTTGAGTTTTTTTAAAACCTTTTCTGCGTTTTCTTGATCTTTGCGATTGTTGACCGTTACATAAAGACCATCGTATTTAAAAGCTCGCAAGTCATTTTTTTGACTCAACGTTACAAATGTTGTTCGTTCTATTGTTCCCCGTTTTGGCAGATAGCTAAAAATCTTTTTATTAAAAACGTAGATACCAGTGTTCATATACATTCCCGGCAGAATCGGTTTTTCGCTGAAACTCTTAATACGGTGCTCATTATCAATCTCGATAATTCCGTAGGGATTTCTTACGGGACACGTTGTGATTGTTGCTATCGGATTATATTTTTGGTGATGTGCTATAAGTTTTTTCAAGGGCATATCTGTTATCTGATCGCCATTCAACGCAACAAAAACTTCTGGGAGCTTTGTGTTGCCTATGGCGCTTCGAAATGCATCGCCGGTTTCTTTTGCACCTTTATGGTCGTTATACGTAATGCTCATACCGAACCGCTTTCCATTTCCAAAATGTTTTATGATTGCTTCTTTTTTATGATCAACACTGATGAGTATTTTCTTGATGCCATTTTTTTTGAGCCAAAGCACGATCCATTCTAGTATCGGTCTATTAATAATTTCAACCATAGCCTTGGGTAATTGACTATCTGCTGAAAGTAATCGCAGACCCCTGCCACCTGCTAAAATAATAGCGGTGTCTATTTTATCTTTATTTATTTTTTTCATATGAAACGGAGAATGCTAACGCTATGTTCGATGCTACTTTTAATTTTCTAAAAGACAATATTGACAAATTTTATATAGTCGTAGTTCACTAGCCGGTAATTTTTTTGGTTCTTGTTGTAAAAAGACACTTTTTATTGTATGATCCTCGAAATGAAGAAACCCAATCACGATGCTCAACCGGGAACATTAGACCGTTGTCAGATCACAGGCTCCAAAAATCTTTTTGAAGCGATAGATCTCGGGCACCAGCCGCCGTGTGATGCCCTTTTAACCAACGAAACGATCAATCAGCCGGAGATTTTTTATCCGCTCCGCTTGATGATTTCTCCAGAATCTGGTCTGGGTCAGCTCGATCATGTTGTCGACGGCAAAGTAATTTATCCGCGCGAATATCCCTATCGTGCCGGCATATCAGAACCGTTGCGATTGTATTTACAAACCTTTGCCGATATGATGATTAAAAAATTTCAGATTCCGGCGAAGTCTTTATGTGTCGATGTTGGTTGCAATGACGGTACGTTGCTTTCCGGATTCAAAAAAAGCGGTATGCGAACTATTGGTGTCGAACCGACCAATATGGCCAAATTTGCATGGAAAGAGAACAGGGTCAAAACTATTCAAACTTTTTTTACTGAAGCAGTTGCCAAAGATATTGTGGCAGAGTATGGCAAAGCAAAACTAGTTACGATGACCAATGTTTTCGCGCACATCGGAGTGCTCGGCGAAATTATGCGTGGTTTGGTACGGCTACTCGACAAGGAGGGCGTCTTTATGACCGAGAGTCAGTATTTACTCGATATCCTTGAACGCAATCAGTTTGATCAGGTGTATCACGAACACATTCGACTCTATAGTGTAAAATCACTCGTTACCCTATTTCCGTACTATGGTATGGAAGTTTTTAATGTCGAAAGACTGACCTCGCGTGAGGGCAGTATTCGAATCTACGCCGCTCGCAAGGGCGCCTATCCAGTCAGTCCCGAAGTTGGTAGGTTGTTGCGTTTGGAAGAAAAAAAGGAACTGTTCAAACCAAAAACTTGGGAAAAATTTCGTCAGCGCGTTTACAAAAACCGCGAGCGTTTTATTGAATTTGCCCATCGTGCTAAAAACCGCGGATTGCGTTTTATCGCCGATTCGTGTCCGGGCCGTGGAACCGTTTTGGTGAACTATTATGGTCTTGATAAAACGCTTCTGCCCTACATTGCTCAACTTCCGGGATCGGAAAAAGTTGGCAAATATTTGCCGGGTACGCATATTCCGATCGTCGATAACAAAATAATTCTGAAGGAACAGCCAGATTATGTCGTTATTCTGGCTTGGCACTATGCCGATTATATTATGAAGAACTGGCGCGCCAAAGGTCTCAAGTCGAAATTCATTTTACCGTTGCCGGAATTTAAAATTATAAAATAACTCTTGACGATATCGTATATATAGTTTAATATTTGTTTTATACGTTTAATTGTAAAGGAGCTGTTATGTCACAAGAATGGGAACCCAAGTTCAGTGAAGAGGCAAAAAGAGCAATAGAGATCATGGAAAAGGAAGAATATTATCCTGGGTTAGTTGTTAAAGCGTGGGGTGAGTGGTTTTTAATTACAAAAGTTGAGGGGCATCAACTCGCTGTCATTGCTTTTGATGATGCTGGGAAGGAAATTGAGGTCATATTTAGCATGGACGAAATTAAGTGCTTAATTGGTGATAGAGACACCGATTTTGTTGGCATTGGAAAGGAAAGGCATAAAGAAGAGGTGATCGATTGGATCGATCAGTATTTTCCTAAAAAACAAGAAAAGTAGGATATTTTGGTTTAGTTAGAAAAAGTAGGAACCTGCCGCACAACTGTTGGCAGGTTTTTAAATTTTGAAAAACCAAGTATTTATGTATACTTATGGCATAATGATTGCATTTTTTGATCTCAAAAGCGTGAACGCGCAACATCGGCAGGAGCTTATGGATGCTATGGCCGAAGTTTTGGATTCGGGTTGGTATATCTTGGGTGAGAAAGTAAAAAAATTCGAGAACCAGTTTTCGGAGTATTGTGGTGTTCAAGCAGTCGTCGGCACGGGCAATGGGCTTGATGCACTGTCGTTAATTTTTCGCGCCTACAACGAACTCGGAATTATTCAAGAAGGGGATGAGGTTCTCGTTCCCGCCAATACCTATATTGCCAGTATTCTGGCAATTACCGAGAATCGCTTGAAGCCGGTGCTTGTTGAGCCGGATATTCGCACCTATAATATCAATCCGGATTTGTTGGAACAGCACATCACTGAAAAAACAAAAGCGATTCTGACGGTTCATTTGTATGGCCAAATAGCCTACTCGGAAAAAATGCAGCAGATTGCCGACAAGTATGGACTCAAAATTATTGAAGACGGAGCACAAGCTCAAGGCGCCAGCTATCAGGGAAGAAAAGTCGGCAGTTTGGGTGATGCCGCCGGTATTAGTTTGTATCCCTCCAAAAATTTAGGAGCATTAGGAGATGCTGGTATTGTCACAACGAACGATCTCAAATTGGCTGACATGGTGCGCATACTTGGCAACTATGGTAGCCATAAAAAATATTTTAATGAATTCAAAGGTGTGAATAGTCGTCTTGATGAGATCCAAGCCGCGCTGTTGTCGGTCAAACTCAAGTATCTTGATGAGGAAAACGGGAAACGCCGGATAATCGCCCGATATTATTTGGAGCATATCAAAAACGATAAACTGATTCTGCCTTATGTTGTGGCTGATGAATCACATGTTTGGCATGTGTTTGTCGTACGAACACAGAATCGTGACGCATTTGCCAAACACCTTCTCGATCACGGCATTCAAACACTCATTCACTATCCACTACCGCCGCACAAACAAAAAGCTTTTGCCGAATGGAATCATCAGAGCTACCCAATTACCGAAGAAATCCATCGCACGGTCATTAGTATTCCGCTGTATTCTACTTTAACTGATGACGAAATAGCCAAGATTGTCGATGCTTGCAATAGTTTTGCCTAATGTGAGCTGGCAATCTGTTTGTTGACAAGATTTAGTAATAATGATATATAATGAATGAGAGTTCGAATGTATGATTACTTAAAAAAATGGAGGTCGTGAATGAGAATAAGTCAGAATGAACTGATGGAAAGAAGTGTGCCTGCGACTCAGCAGGAGCTACTGCTTCAATATGTAAAGAACGTTGATTTGGTTGAGCTGGCGCCGGCGATAGAAGTTCTAGCCGAACGAGTGTACGAGTGGCGCAAAGACCACAATGGTTTTGTACCGCTTGCCATATTTGAATCGCTCCTTAGTCTAGGCGGTGTGGCAGTTTCAGTGCAGATCGTCAATGAGGTCGTTGACGACGGGGGTAAGCATATTGGTTTTGCGCTTAAAAAACGTGATGCGACGGAAGCTGGTTGGGCAAACCTGTATAACAACACATGTTGCACAGCGCGTATGACCGATCATGCCCGCGATGGTTTAGCGCGTGATACCAAAGAGACATTTGGTGCAACGCGCGATGATGAGTCACTCGAGCTCTTGGGTGTAGTGATTAACCACGAGAAGGAACGTCACTCGACATGTTATACGCTCATGCATCGTAGATACGTTACGCTTGGTGAAGTTAAAAAATTCGTTGGCGAGTGGGATATCTTTACTAGAGAGGAAATAATGGCACACGACCCTCAAATCGTGAACTATAACTGGGATCAGTTGGCGTATGCAATGGATCCAAACCGCGCCAAGGTTGCCTGGTTCGATACCGAAGCGGGAATTCGAGAGGGATTCGAATAGCTTCAATGCATCTATAGACAGTCGGACTTTTCGGGGTTCGGCTGTATTTTTTTTGCGATTGTTGGATTTCCAGAGATTTTATTGACCTGATTGCCTAGTAATGGTACTATTCGGCTTGTCTAGAACACCACACTGTGACGGAAAGTATACGAGATATTAAGCTCATCGTTAAAAATGCTTCAATTATCCGACTTGATGTATTTCGGGATAATCAGCGCGGCGATTTGTTTGTTGCTGAAACAAAGAAGCATATTCCTTTTGAGATCAAAAGAGCTTTTTTTATTAATAATTTTACTGATAAACAGAACACCCACGGCAACCACGCGCATTACGAATTACAACAAGCAATATTTTGTGCAAACGGCTCATTTACGCTGATTTTAGATGATGGCAAACACAAGCAGGAGATTTTGATGGATGATCATGCCACGGGTGTCTACATGGGGCCAAACCTATGGCGCGTCATGACGGATTTAAGTAGTGACTGTGTCATATTGGTTGTTTCTGATTCACACTATTCTGCCAGTGATTATATACGAGACTATGATGTATTTCGATATAAAGTCGAAGACGAAAAATAATGACTCAATCTAAAAAAATGAAAATTGGGTTTGTGGTAGGAATTTTCCCGGCACTTTCGGAGACGTTTATCATTGACCAGGTTGCCGACCTTGCTGATCATGGCGTTGATGTGGAGACATTCTCATTTCATACTAGTGATCACCACAATATTAGCAAGCGTTTTTTTGACTATAAGATGGCCGATAGAACGCACTATCTGGCGATACCAGCAAACCGTTGGCGGCGTTTGTTGGGTGCGATACCGCGAGCATTGCGAATTTTATTCTATAACGGTCCCCGAGCATTAATGCGAGCGTTGGATGTCAAAAAATACGGTACCGCCGCGCGATCACTGCGGCTGTTGTATTGGGCGGCGCCGTTTGCTGGTCGGAAATTTGATCTCTATCACTGTCACTTTGGCGTGGCGGCTGATGATTTTCTGACGATCAGGGACATATTGGGTATCAAGACAAAGTTCCTGACCACGTTCTATGGTTTCGATGTTAGTCGTATTCCGCAAACCCATGGCGTACAGGTGTATGATCGTCTCAAACAAGAATCATCACTATTCTTTGTTATGTCACAAAACATGAGAGATCGAGTGGTTGCTTTGGGATTTGATTCGAAGAAAGTTATCGTTCATCCGGTCAGTATCGATGTTGAACAGTATCCTTTTGCCGAGCGTACTCTGCAACCGACACAGCCGGTTCAGATTGCATCAGTCGGACGCTTTGTAGAAAAGAAAGGTTTTGATGATCTGTTGCGCGCTTTGGCTATTGCAAAAGAAAAGACTACTAGGTCTTTCCAATGCAACATTGTCGGCGGCGGACAGCTCGAGGAAGATTTATATAAGCTAACCAATGATCTTGGGATCAAGGATGTCGTCAACTACAAAGGATATATGAAAATCGAGGACGTGATAGAATTTTTTAAAGATCAGCATTTCTTTGTTCAGCCGTCAAAAACGGCTAAGAATGGAGATATGGAATAGTTCCGAATCTAATATATATATGAACTTAGTCATCACACAAGCGGCGGCAACAGGATTACCAGTCATTACGACACGGCATAGTGGTTTGCCCGATCAGGTACTGGATGGTATTTCTGGTTTTTTGGTTGCCGAAGGCGACTACCAAGCGCTTGCCGAAAAAATTATATATATGATCGAACATCCAGATATTTGGGGTTCGTTTGGTATCGCCGCTCGAGCCCATATCGCGAATACATACAATAGTAAAATACTTCTCGACGAACAGATTGATTGGTATCAAAAAATTTTGGTTACCAATCCAGAGAATAGCTAATACGCTTTTCTGATATATGTTTTATAGAACCATAAAGCGCTGGGAATTGAAACTAGGAAGATAAGCGCGTTCACCGGAACTCGATAGCGCGCTGAAGCGACTGCGCCAGTCACAAACGCAAAATAGAATATCGTGAGCAGGAGGAAATAAATAAACTCCTGCTTTTTCTTTTCCAATTTTCGAAAAGAGCTACTTCGCAGGTAGAGTATGATCAAAACATATTGTCCGAGCCAGAATAGTTTACCGAGAGTTCGAAGCCATGATGGCACAGTAACATCAAATGCTCTGGCGATATGATGGTAGCCATCATTGAACAAGACTGACAATGTATTTTTTATTCTCGCTTCTATGAAATCAAAGGGATACTTTTGGAAAAAATACAATGTGCCGGCAAGAAATTTTGATTGATTATCAAGTTGTCCGTCAACGAATTCTCGCGGCGTGATATTCGCGCGCTCTTTCAAGATCGTAACCATATCACCCCAGGATAGACCGAGTTTTTTACCGACAACAATTCCCGTATCGTAAAGATATAAGTTGTATGAACCAACTGATGAGATGCCCCAGCTGTTAAAATTAATTTTATTTCGTACCATCCACGGAAACACAATCAGAAAAAAACCGACGCATACGATGAGTATCGATGTCGCTATTTTTCGCCACGGTTGGTGATGCCAGGTATAAATGAGAAATGGTATGAAGAGTAAGAAAAACGGCTGGAGAATCGGTCGGGTTAAGGTCGTAAGGCCAAAAAGGATTCCGGTTATCAGTATCGTTCGCCAGCGAGGTATCTCGATCATATCGAAGGTGAAATACAATGTTGCCAGTAAGAGAAACACAAAAAGCGCTTCGGCCATGGCAAGGCCGGACCAAAATACAAAGTATGGTTCGAGGGCGAATACAAGCGCAGTCGCGAAGGCAAGTTTGGCTCGATGAAATAATCGCAATGAAATTCGGTACACGAGCAATGCCGAACCGACGGTGAGAAAATATTGCGCGATACTCAAGAGCTTGAGCGAAGAGAGTCCGATTGAAAATATATACGCAAACACCGGGTAGACCGGGGTTCGAAAGCTGTCGGGAGTAAAGGGCGGATTTGTTTGATAACTAAAAATATAGTTGTTAAAAAGGTTATATCCGCATTGTAAATATGTTTGTGCATCCTGTGGTGAGGCGAGCGCAAGGTTGATGCCCTTTGCCCATGCTAAAAAAAAGACCAATAAACGAGGAATCAGTGTTGCAAGAGCCAGTATGATGTAAGTTTTTTTGGTGTTCACGAGGTATTTCCAAGTATTTCCAAATATCAACTAATAGGGTATACTTCTAAACTAATGCACGAAAAGATTTTAGTAAAGATTTTGCGTTGCGGACTCTATGCGGTCGCCTTTGTGCCTCTTGTTATTTTTTCGCAATTCCTTTCGCCATTCCATTTTGGCAAGGCGGTCATATTTCGCTCGCTGATAGAGATTTTGAGCATCGTTTATCTCATGCTTATTATTCGCGATCCTCGCTATCTACCGCCGCGTACAAAAATATTTTGGACGACCACGCTCTTTACCATCGTCTATGCGGTAACATCATTAACCGGTGTTGATTGGCATTTGAGTGTTTGGGGCTCGCTCGAACGTATGGGCGGTCTCTATTCGTTTGTGCATTTTTGGTTATTTTTTGTTATTGCAACTGCGATATTTCGTACTAAAAAAGATTGGCTTGATTATATTCGAATTTCGATTTTCGTGAGTTTACTTGGTGCCGTTTATGGGTTTTTGCAGAAAACAAATGCGACCTGGATTATTGGTGCTGGCGGACGAAACAAAATCTTTGGCACCCAAGGCAATTCAGCACTCTTTGCTGGTTACCAACTAGTGAATCTTTTCTGGGCGCTAATTTTTTATTTTAAATCGGGTACTAGCGAAAAAGGCAAATGGTTTTATGGGAGTGCTGTTATTATCAATACTCTGGCTGTTTTCTTGGCCGGTGTTCGCGGTTCGGCGCTGGCTGTGTTTGTTGGAGTTGTTGTATTTGTCGCTTGGTATGGCTTCGCGCTTGGTTCTGCCCGTATTCGTAGGTTTGCTGTCTCGGGAATTATTGCTTTTCTTATCTTTGTCGCCGCTATCGTTGTATTTCGGTCTTCGAGTATTGTCAGCGAGAATCAATATCTTGACCGATTTTCTGATTTGTCACTCAAGACACTCACCGTACAAACGCGTACATGGACATGGATTTCGGGCTTAAGAGGTTGGCTTGAAACGCCAAAAACTATTTTGCTTGGTTGGGGTCCGGAGAATTATGACATACCGTTTGTTCACTATTTTGATCCGCGACATTTTCGTTCAGCAAGTTCCGAAACGCTTTTTGACCGAGCTCACAATATGTTTATTGAGGCATTGGTGACCATGGGGGTTGTTGGCGAAATCGCCTATCTTTTGTTTTTGGGATTGCCTTTGTACCTATTAATAAAATTTGTTCGACAATCAAAACAAAAACTTTTCGCGAAAGATCCTCTAGCCAGAGAGCAGTTTCTCTATGGTGTTGGTCTCGTGTCGCTCTTGGTGGCGTATGGGATCCACAATATGTTTATTTTTGATACGACTGCAAACTATCTAGTTTTCTTCACAACACTTGGACTGATCGGTGTGATACTTTTTCCTGAACATTTAACATTACCTCAAGCAGTATCGACCCCTAATAGTAAAAGCTTGGCTCTGGCAGTCGGGCTGATCGCAACTGTTCCTGTTGTTTTGTTGATTTATTTTTTCAATATCAAACCGGCACAAGCCAACTATGCGGCTACGCGCGCTATTATCTTGAGCTGGGCAAAGAAAAAAGACGAAGCGATTCAACAATTTAAAAAAGCATTATCCTATAACGCAACCATAGACTACGATTTACGTAATAGATTTGCCCAGTATCTTATTGATATTGGTTCCGGTACTCTTGATGAAAATACCAAAGCGGCTTTGTTGTTTGGGATTGATGAAGAGAAAAAATCAATTGCTCAACGCCCCGAAGATTATATTCCTTATCTCTATGCGAGTCGTATCTATATTTTGCTTGGCAAGGGCGATTCAAAATCTCCATACAATGACGAGGCACTGAAGTATTCTGCTGAAGCATTGAAAATATCGCCAACGTTTGTGCGTACCTATTTTGAAGTTGCGCAGGCATATCTCAACAAGGGCGATGTCAAAAATGCTATTGGGGCATTCCAAAAAGCTGCTTCCTTAAACCCCGCCACGAGTATCTCATGGTGGTATCTCGGGTTAGCCCAATTACAAGATCAAGATGCGACCAACGGTAGCCAGTCATTAAAGAAAGCATTTGAGCTTGGTTACCAGCCAAATGAAACAGAATTTAAGCGTGCTATCGCATTGTTCATTCAAATGAAAGATTATCCGGCGGCTATTTTGGCTTACAAAGGACTGACAGCGCTTCGACCTGAAAATCCACAATATCATGCCTCGCTCGCGGCGCTATATGCGCAAAAGGGTGATCTTGATGCCGCCGTTGCCGAAGCGCGTGCCGCCGTGAAAGCAGATCCAAAATTTGAACCTGATGCCCGGGCGTTTCTCAAACAAATTGGGCGCGAACTTTGATGTATGATCTTTACTAAAAAAACTCTCATTATTCTTTTATTTGCGCTAGCTGGCTTAAATGTTTTAATATTTTTTGCCGCATTATATATTGATTATCGGATTTTAGATTATGCTGATATTCTTTTGCACATCTGGGGCGGATTTAGCGTTGGACTGGCATATTGTATTTACTTCAAAGATGGTTTGAGTCCGATAAAAAGTAAATTGGTACTGTTCCTGTCAATTGTTGGAGTGGTGATGGTTGTTGGTGTTGGTTGGGAATGGTACGAGTGGCTCAATGATCATGTTTTGGGAACAGCACAGCATCTTTTGATGACGCAGTTGAGCTCGACGGATACGATGAAAGATTTGCTTGATGACTTCATCGGCGGCAGTTTGGTCGCATGGTTATTTATCAAACGAATGAAAAAATAAATGCTTCGACCATAGTCGAAGCATTCTTGTTTGAAGTTCCCTTATCTATCTTGATTAGTCCAGGAATTTTTTGAGGACGATATTGATGGTCTTGAGAATGATCGCAATATCAAGCAATGTCGAGCGGTTTTTGATATAGTAGAGGTCGTATTTTAATTTTTCAGCGGTGTCGCTGACCTTTAATCCGCCTTCAAAATCAATCTTGTGTTTTACCTGTGCCCAGCCGGTCAGACCGGGTTTGACGATGTATCGTTCTTCATAGAATGGAATTTTTTCCTTAAGATCGTCATGAAATTCCGGCCGCTCTGGTCGAGGACCGACGACAGACATATCGCCTTTGAGGATATTCCAAATCTGTGGGAATTCGTCAAAACGGATCTTGCGCAATAGTTTGCCGACGCGAGTTATGCGCGGATCTTCGTTAGTTGGACGAACTGCCGCTAATGATGCTCCATTTTTCTCGGAGTTTTTGATCATGCTTCGAAACTTTATAAACGTAAATAATTTACCCGCCTGTCCGACGCGCTTATGTTTGTAGAAAATCGGACCGTCGCTATCAAGCCGAATGGCGAGCATTACGAATGGGTAAAAAGGCAGGGTGATGACCCCGACAACAAGAGAGAATATGATGTCGATAATGCGCTTGGTAACCTCCTGAAAAGATTTTTGTTCGCCCGATAGATATTGCAAAAACCAAACCTGGTCAATGACGTCGAGCGGTACCTTGCCGGTCATGCGTTCAAAATAATCCGATAAGTTGAAAAAGCGGATCTCTTTGTTTTTTAGGTTATAGAAGACTTCGATTATGTGAGGCAGACGATATGCCTCGGGTGTCATAACAACACTGCGAATGCGTTGTTTACGGATGAGTGCCGGCAGACTGCGTTGATCAAGAAGCGATGATGTGTCGACAATATGCAACGCGTTTCCAAATTGCGGGTTATCTTTTAAAAATTGATAGAGCTCTTGTGACTGTTGATTTCTGCCAACGATTAGTATATTATTGCGAAAACCCGTGTGTTTGAGAATAATATTAAAATAATACCGCCATGGTGCCAGTATTACTCCTGTGATAATGAGGAATAAAAACAAGGTTGTTTTTGGCGTAATGCGGAGTGATGGACTGAAGTAAAAGAAAGCAATAGCGAGAAGCGTATTGATCAAAAAGGCATAGGCAAATGTAGAGAAGAATTCAATGTTATTGCGTGTAACGACAAACTCATAGAGATTTGCGATGTAGAAGACGAGTAGCCAGAGCGCGAAGATGAGGGTGAAGGCGATGAGATGGATGCTCAATAGTCCTGGCTGTATGAAAAGAGTTCTACCATACCGTAATGTCAGTGTAGCGATGAGTGCCACGTAAAATATGGAGATGTCACCAAGAATAAGCCCTATTTTTTTCATTCCGATCATAAGCAATATAATAACATAAATTTTATAAAATGTCTAGTAAATCAACAGAACGGACTATTAAAGTAGGCATCATTGGTCTTGGCATGGTTGGTGATCCTATCCGCCAATGGTTCGAAGAACATAAAGGTTATATTCGTGGCAAGGATTTATTTTGTTACGATACTGACCCGAAGAAGGACTATAATGATGACGTTAATAAAGCTGATGTAGTTTTTGTTTCCGTACCAACACCATCAAATCCCGATGGCAGTTGTAATATATCCATTGTTGACCAAGTCGCTGACACCGTCAATGATGGCAAGATAATTGTCATTAAATCAACGGTGACTCCCGGTACGATTGAGCGATTACAAAAAAAATATCCAAAAAAGAAATTTATTTTTAATCCCGAATTTTTAACTGAATCGCAATCCTGGCTTGATTATATTAAACCAGACCGTCAGCTT
>CAYUQA010000060.1:0-6478 GCA_964446135.1 uncultured Candidatus Saccharibacteria bacterium
GGACGGCATCCGTGATATTCGAGACGAATCAGACAAGGACGGTCTTCGTATCGCGATTGATCTCAAGCAAGATTCTTTTCCGCGCAAAGTTCTCAACCAACTTTTTAAGTACACCGAACTACAGAAAAATTTTCATGTGAATATGCTAGCGCTTGTTGATGGCATTCAACCACAGGTCTTGAGCTTAAAGACAATGCTTGAGAAGTTTATCGAGCATCGACAGGTGGTCGTGCGCCGACGTAATGAGTATGATCTGCGCAAGACTCAAGAGCGAGCCCATATTTTAGAGGGTCTTAAAAAAGCGCTTGACCATATCGACGAGATTATTAAGCTCATCAAACAATCCGATTCCAAAGAAGATGCCTTTCATGCTTTGATGAAAAAGTTCAAATTTTCTGATCGTCAAGCGGTGGCGATTTTGGAAATGCGCCTACAGACTCTAGCAGGCCTTGAGCGCAAGAAAATCGAAGATGAGCTTGCTGAAAAATTAAAATTCATCGCTTATCTCGAGGATCTTCTGGCTCATCCGAAGAAAATGCTGGCTGTTGTAAAAGAAGAATTAAAAGAGATCCGCGAGAAACATGGCGATGAGCGCAAAACAAAAGTAATCAAATCGGCACTGCGAGAAATCGGCGAAGAAGAACTGATTCCCGAAGAAGAATCACTTTTTATGATTACATATGGTGGCTATATCAAACGCATTCCGCCGGACGTTTTGCGCTCGCAAAAACGTGGTGGCAAAGGTTTGGTAGGTATGGCGACCAAAGAGGAAGACGTGGTCTCTCATTTTTTCATTGCCAACACACACGACAATATTATGTTTTTCACAAACTCTGGCAAAGTGTTCCAGACCAAGGGATACGATGTTCCCGAATCCTCACGCCAATCAAAAGGCAAAGCGCTGGTAAATTTCTTGCAAATCTCGCCACAGGATCGGATCACGGCTATTGTTCCGCTTTCAAAAGATCTACAAGATGCTAAATATCTCGTGATGTCAACAGAGCGTGGCGTTATCAAAAAAGTAAAAATTGACGAGTTCGCACAAGTTCGTCGTTCTGGTATGATTGCCATTCGACTCAAGGGCAACGATGAGCTCAAATGGGTTAAAACCAGTTCCGGTTCCGATAATATTTTCTTGGTCACTTCAAACGGCAGTGTGATTCGTTTTCACGAAAAAGACGTCCGCTCGATGGGCCGTGCCGCGGCCGGTGTTATCGGTATGCGTCTAGACAGCGATACTAAAATAGTAGGTACCGATATCATTCCAGCAAAGGCAGAAGGCAAGCTCCAGCTTTTAGTTGTTATGGCTAACGGCTATGGCAAGCGCACAGATATCGGCGCTTACAAAATACAGCAACGTGGTGGCAAGGGCATTCTGACAGCTGATATCACAACCAAAACAGGTGAGATCGTCTCGGCTCAAGTTGTGGGTGAAGATAACCTTGAGATCATAGCCGTCTCGCGCAAAGGCGTCGTCATTCGTACCGAGATTAAAAGCATCTCGATCCTCGGTCGTGCCACTCAAGGCGTCCGCATCATGCGCATGGAGGCCGGCGACAAAGTCGCCTCGGTGGTGTTGGTGTAGATTGACAATTTTTGGTTGACCGAAGTTAGCTAGGTTAGCGCAAATATTTTTGAAAAGGAGTTAGAATTTTGAAAAAAATCATAATTTTATTGTCGATTTTTTGTTTTTGGCAAATAGCGCAGGCACAATCAGTGGTGAAAAATCCATGGACCATCAGCAAAGATAGGCGCTATGTAAAGGCGCAGAAAGAAACGACAAAAAAAGAAAAGTTGGAGATGACTGTAGCGATTGATGCTAAGAGTAATCCGAAGGAAGCTTTTATACGCATTATTCGAACAGATGCTGGAAGTAAATATTTCCAGTTTGTAAGTATTCTAAATAAAGGCAAAGATAGTCGTCCAGTGGTTGACGAGGTGTTTTGGTATGTGCTTGAAGCACAAGCAACGCACACCACTGATGAGCACAAAAATTATTTGCCCGAATTTGCGTTAGAGATTCAGGAGCTATCGCCAGCGTTCAAGATATTCTTTACACCTGAAGTTCTCGATGAGATCGCAAAATCTTCAGTCAAGCCAGAGGCCCCATGAGGCCTCTTTTTTTGTTTTGATTATTACGTGCGATAATAGAAGCAATGCCGCGTTCGATGGTTGCTATTATAATTACGTTGATTCTTTTTATTGTGAGCGTGCCGATTACATTTGGGCAAAGGTCGCGCTTGTTTAATTTTGGCGTGAATGTTGGTGAGCTGAATCCGGCGACTGTTAAGGCAGTAAAATATCTCAATGCCGATTCGGTGCGTATGGCCGTTTTCTCATGGGACCTTATTGAGCCAGAAAAAGACCAGTTTGATTTTACGGTATCAGACAGGAGCGTCGCTTTAGCAAAAGAAAACAATCTGACTATTGTCGGTGTTTTACACTATACGCCAGTTTGGGCGTCTGGTTTGTCTTTTAAAATTCCAGAAGAACTACCGCGCAACTGCGGTATCCCACAGGAGTTATCTGAATTTGATATCTTGCGCAACACGCCGCCAAAAGATCCTAAAGATTTTGGTGATTTTGTCGCCGTGATGGCGGCTCGCTATCCGGAAGTGCAGTATTGGCAAATCTGGAATGAGCCCAATAGCGCTATGTTTTGGCGCCCCAAGCCCAATGCCGCCGCCTATGCGGCTTTGTTGAAAGAGGGTTATACGGCGGCAAAAAAAGCCAATCCCAATGCACGCATTGTTCTTGGCGGATTGTCGCTCAATGACCTCGGCTTTCTAGACGATATTCATCGGGCTGGCGGTACGGACTATTTTGATATTATGGCGGTCCATCTTTATAATATCGTTCAATCGCCGAACCAGTATCTGGCAAATGAGATTCAACACGCCTATAATTTTATGCAAGCACGTGGTATTTATAACAAACCTATCTGGATTACCGAGATCGGCTGGCCGACCAGTGATGGTAATATCAGTATTGACCAAGGAAGACAAGCGACCTATCTAGAGGAAGCATACAGAATCGCCCAGTCGTTTGATTTTGTGACCGGAGTCTTTTGGCACACGATAGTTGACTGTCCGACCGATCTTCAAAAAGATAATCCGGAACATAATTACGGACTTTTTGACGGTAGCTGGCTACCAAAGTTTGCCGCGCGCTCCTATCGCTTTTTTATCAGGCAGTAAATCTAGCTCTGTGCATAAACTATGCGATCTTTATCCGTTGAGATGGTAAAATAATACTATGCCTGATCCGAATGCCGTTTCGGCGGCGCCAACGCCGCAATCGCCTAGCTTGTTTATGGATCCGGCGATTGTAACGCAATATTTTAATTTACAGCCCGGCATGAATGTGGCTGATTTTGGCGTGGGCCCGGGACATTTTACTATTGTTATCGCGCAGATCGTCGGACCAGACGGTCGAGTAGCAGCTGTCGATGTCCAGTTTGAAAAGCTAGACCATCTCAAAGCCAGATCTGACGCTGAAGGGCTAAAGAATGTTGATTTTATTCGTGCTGACCTCGAAGAACTCAATGGCACCGGTATTCTGGCCGAGACGCAGGATTTTGTGTTGATTGCCAATGTTCTCTATGAGTCAAAACAAAAGGAAAAGATTTTGGCCGAGACGTCACGCGTGTTAAAGCCCGGCGGACTGCTCGCGGTTATAGACTGGCAAAAAGGCGTGTCCGGTCTTGGGCCAGCTGACCAGCTACGTATGGACGCACAGGCCATGCAGTCACTAGTGGAGAACGCTGGTTTTATTTTTCAGCAGGCGGTAGAGACGGACAATTTTCATTACGGTTTCATATTCCAAAAATAATGGAGCGAACAAAACTTCTCATCGTAGGTGTCATCGTTGGACTCGTTGTTATCTTTGTCCTTTTTTTCTTGCTTTTGCGCGGACTTGGTAGCCAAACAGCATTACCAGAAAATATAACACTTCAAATGTGGGGCGTTTTTGATGATTCTAATAATTTTGGCCAAGCGATAAATGAGTTTAAACAACAGCATAAAAATATCAATATCATCTATCGTAATTTTACTTTTGAAGAATATGAGCAACAGCTGATCAATTCTTTCGCCGCTGGCACGGGGCCTGATATTCTGCTCATACACAACACATGGCTACCAAAGTATATGAATCTACTACAGTCATTGCCGGCGCAGATTCCCGGTCAAAAGGAGCCGCTTCTTTTGGTCAAAGATTTTCAGAGTCAGTTCGTAGACGTCGCACAATCTGACCTGATACGTAACGATCAGATATATGGTTTGCCACTATATATCGATACGCTCGGTCTTTATTACAATAAAGATCTGTTTAACAGCGCTGGCATTACAACTCCGCCAAGAACATATGAAGAACTAAATGCCGACGTCGCCAAACTTACTAAAGTTTCCAATACTGGCAATATCCAGCAATCTGGAGTTGCTCTAGGTACAGCTCGAAATATCAATCGCTCGACTGATATTTTGATGATGTTGATGTTGCAGAGCGGTGTTAAAATGACGAACCTTGAGCAGACCGCCGCTACCTTTTCTCGTTCAGTGGATGGCCGTGAGATAGGTCAGACGGCCCTCCAGTATTACACAGATTTTGCCAATCCAGTCAAACAAGTTTATTGCTGGAATGGTCAGCAGTCGTACTCCATCGATGCTTTTACTGGTGGCCAGACAGCAATGATGTTTAATTATTCGCACCACATACAGACGATACGCGATAAAGCGGCAAGATTTAATTTTGCTGTCGCGCCAGTGCCACAGATCAGTGGATCGGCGGTTGCAGTGTCATTTGCCAATTATTGGGCGCCGGCAGTGGCCAAACAATCTAAATATCCAAACGAGGCTTGGCAGTTTTTGACATATTTGACATCAAAAGATGGCGCCAGCTCATATTTAAATGCGTCACGTCGGCCATCGGCACGACGTGATTTGATAGAGATCCAGCGCACCGACCCAGATCTGGGGGTATTTGCGCAACAGGCACTGACAGCGCGTTCTTGGTATCAGATTGATAATGTTGCCATCGAGACAATTTTTGCTGACATGATCGATCAGGTGGTACTCGGTCGCGCGCAACTTCGTGATGCATTGCAATCAGCAGAGAATAAAGTAAACGCCTTGATGGCCAAGGCGCGTCAACAACAAATATAATCATGCGTTTTTCCGGGAAATTTTTAATAGTACTAGCTATCGCCTTGCTACTTTTTTCAGTAGCAACACCGGTCTTTGCGCAATCACAAGGTTTAGTCCCCTGTGGTACAAAAGCCAATCCCCAACCCTGCACAGTCTGTGACCTGCTGACACTAGGGCAAAATTTAGAAAAATTTTTGATTGGCAAGGTTGTGCCGCTATTGGGCGGTGTTTTGTTTGTGATTGGTGGTTTTTTCTACCTGTTAGCCGGTGCTGATCCGAGCTATGCCTCAAAAGGCAAGTCGCTCATGACTACGACTGCCTACGGCGTGGCTATTATTCTTGCGTCATATATGCTGACCAATACGATTTTGGTCTCATTAGCCGGCAAGGGTAACGTCGGTACTTGGTACACCATCAAATGCACCGGTGTCTATTATCCTGAAACCGAAGGCGGTAATCCGGCAGGCGGCGGCGGAGGAGGGAATAAAACTTGCGATGTGACTGGCAAAGTAAATAAGCCTGCTAATTGTCCTGATGCCGGCAAATGCCCGGATTGTAAGCCACTAAAAAAAGATTCTTCGTGGCAGGCGGCGCAAAGCATGGCTGATTTTCTTAATAATTCCCTCGACCCAAAATTTCAAGCCGCGGGTATTGCCTATCGAATCGCTGAAGCCATGTGCCCGAAGAGTAAACATGATAATTGCACTCATTTTAATGGTCATGCTGTAGATCTAGGTTCGTCTGGCGGGAATCTTAACGAAAAACTTAAAGAAGCTTGCCAGATACTCAATGATCTGGGTTTGCGTGGGCAAACAAGTACTTCTAGCGCTGATCGTCGAGTATATGTTTTAGAAAATTCTTCACCCGGTGGACCATGTCCAGGTGTTTGTGGCGGCAGTGCTGGCGCTTGTGGTAACTCTCCAATTCATTTGCAATATTGACCTCTAATTTTTAATGAAATCCAAATCACTTTTTATTGTCATATTTATCCTATTCGCGATTGGTTTGGTTTGGACATCCGGCGATGTTTTGGCCGGATGTTCGGTCAAAGCTTACAGTGCTTGTCAGGGCGCGCGTGAATTGTGCGATCGTGATGCATCGGCATCAACTTCACAGTGTGAATTTGAATTTAACGTTTGTGTCAAAGATTGCGGCGGGCTACCCGGTACCGACAGCTCATCAGCTGATGCTTGTGGCAACCAAGTCTGTGTTTTTGGTTGTGATTCAGTAACCGGTCAATGTAAAAGTAAAAGTGATTCAAGCTCAAATTCGACCGGCAATGTGGCGAACGGTGGTGATTGTAAAAATCCTAGTGATTGCAAATCAGGCTATTG
>CAYUQA010000061.1:0-2979 GCA_964446135.1 uncultured Candidatus Saccharibacteria bacterium
TCGTCGTTTTGGGCTTAAAACAGGCGAGAAGCAGACTTTAGAATCAATCGGACGCACCTATGGCATTACTCGTGAGCGTGTTCGTCAGATTGAGGAAGCTTCTATGCGTCTTATTCGCGATTCCGTTCACTCTTCAGACTCAAAGATCAAGCCATTTATTACTTTGGCCAGTACTATTATTGATGAAGCTGGTGGTGTTATTCGTGAAGATGAGCTTTTCACTAAATTTTTTGGTAGTAACAAAAACGGCTCAGCTAATTATTCATTAGCATTTATCTTAATGATCGATGGTGCACGCAAGAGACGTTTAGAGGATGACGATTATTATACGTTCTGGAGTGCTAGTGATACAAAACACGAGCAGTTTACGCAACTTGTACAATCGTGCATTAAGGCACTTGATAAAAAAGGCGCACCGATAGAAGAGTCTGAAATTGCTTCTTTGTATGCGAATGCTCCTGTGTATATAAAAGAATCTCCACAGAAAGTACTGTCTCTCTTGATGTGCGTGTCCAAATCTATAGGTCGCAATGTATTTAATCAAATAGGATTAAATCATTGGTCTGAAATTAACCCACGCGGTGTTAGAGATAAGTCTTATCTTGTACTAAAACGAGCCAGTCGCCCAAAGCATTTTCGCGACATTACACAGCTCATTAATCAGAATAATTTTTCAAAGAGCAAGGCAAATATTCAGACCGTGCATAACGAACTCATCAAAGACAAACGTTTCGTTCTGGTTGGTCGTGGCATGTATGGTCTAGTTGAATGGGGGTATCAGCGCGGTACCATTAAGGAACTTATTGTTGATCTCTTAAAGCAAAAAGGACCAATGCCAAAAGATAAGATAGTATCTCATCTTATGTCAGTACGTTTTGTCAAACAAAACACTATCATTCTTGGCTTGCAGGACAAAAATTTATTCAAAAATGATGCCCGTGGTCATGTTACTCTGAAAAACGTTTAGCTTTTCTCTTTATTAAATATATACGAGATGCTGGGCGTTTTTCTTTTTATATAGTAGAATGCATATATTATGACCTCTCTGTTGGATATTTCGACGTTCATGTCTTTAATATGGGGATTCATTTCACCCTTCACTTGGCTTTTATATCTGATCCCGCCGATCATATTGGCCTATTTGGTTAACAGCGCCATCTTATTTTATAAACAAACTCAATTTAAAGACGCATTGGATTTTCAGATGTTTGAGATTCGAATTCCAAGACTCGTGACAAAGGGTCCAAAAGCCATGGAGCAGTTCTTTAATGCTTTAGCTAGTCTCAAGAACGAGCCCGGTGATTGGCATGATATCTATAATGATGGCGAAGTGCCCCGTTGGTTTACTTTTGAGATTGCTTCATTCGGTGGGCGCACTCGGCTTTTTATGCGTGTACCCAAGAAACTTCGTAGTACAGTCGAGGCAATGCTCTATGCTCAATATTCTGATATCGAGATTACCGATATTGATCCAGCCGATGATTATGTCAATGCCTTGCCAGATACACTCGAAGGGCTCAAACAAATCGGCTACGATTTATTTGGTATGGAGATTTATCTTGCCAAAGCGGCACCATATCCGATCAACACATACGAGAACTTTGAGACCAAAGACAACGACGAGCGCATTATAGATCCTATGGCGACAATGCTTGAGATTTTTGGTAAACTTAAACCCGAAGAAATTATCTGGTTGCAGTTTATTATCAAACCCATCAATGACAACTGGAAAAAAGATGGTCGGGGTATTATCAAAGATATCAAAATGGCCAGCATGAAAGAAGCCGAAAGTACAACCGGCATGATTAATATGCGTACAGCCGGCGAGGATTTGCGTATAAAATTGATTGAGAAGAAATTAGCGCAACCCGGTTTTGATACCGTTATTCGCTATGGTTATTTCGCGCCTAAAGAAATTCTTAACAAAGACGTTTCTTATCGTGGCTTAACTGCTTATTTCAATCAATTCGCCGCAGACAATAAATTTGCTAAAAATAATGATACTATAACTCGTACCGCGCATTGGCATTACCCATACTTTTTTAGTGATAAACGCACCGATACCCGCAAAGATATGACCATTCGTCTCTATCGCTATCGCTGGCACATTGAGAAGACGTTTATAGGTAAACTTCTCAAATCAAGTTTCTGGTTTCCAATGGCCTTTGATCAAAAAAGTTCTGTCTTAAGCAGTGATGAGTTGGCGACTTTGATACATATCCCCACAGATGTAGTTTTGACTGCACCGACTATGGATAGACTAGATAGCAAAAACGTCTCACCGCCGAGCAATCTGCCTAGTTGAGATGTAGTTGCTGAATATAATACTACTGTGTTTCTTTCTTGTCGATAGCATCTGGCGCGACTTCTTCGATGAGGTTGCGTAGGTCGTCTACTTGTACTGGTGGCCGTTCACGTTTGAAAGGTGATGGTTTGTGTGGGTTTGGAGTCGGAGAATTATCTTGGTTCTCTACCTGATCTATCGGTGTCGGACTGACACCTGAAATCTCTGCCTCTCTAAATACAGATTCGGACGCGCCACCAAACGGATTGTCTTCATCCGAGTCATCTTTCGTATAGCTCACATTGCGAGCGCTGATATGATCATTGTCTCTTCGTGGCGGTGGTCCATCGCGTCTGTCATTTTGATTTCTTCGATCGTTCTGACGGTTGTAATTACCAGAAGAAGGGGTGGGGCGCGGTAGTGACTGTAGTGATGACATTTGATACATACCACTCCACTCACTGATATCGGCTTCGACATCGGCGCGTTTTTTGGTGTGCTGTAGACGAGAAAGTGCGATGACTTGATCTCGGATTTCCGCGGTATGCTCACCACCATGAATTGGTGGTAGAGTAGCGGCTGAAAATGGCCTTGACGATATACCGTCAATCATAAGCTTCAAATATATCGTTCGGTTGGGTAGATTAACTAAGTCTTCCATCAATAGATCAGGCGCGTATTGTTTTTCTAAAAAT
>CAYUQA010000062.1:0-8658 GCA_964446135.1 uncultured Candidatus Saccharibacteria bacterium
GAGCGGGGGGGGGAAATAAAAAGTCATGCAAAAATTTAAACGTAATCTTTTAATACTCATATTTTTTTGGCTTATCCCTCTTTTTGTTGTGGCGCAAACAAGGAATTTGCCTTCGCTGTCTACTCCAGGAACCAACACACCGGTCGTAAATTCGCCGACATCTATACCACAAGCTAGCCTCGTACCGACCGTGATGAGTCCGGCACCCGTTGCAACAACACTCCTAAAACCGAGGGTTATACCAAAGATAATTCCGGCGCTCGTTTCGCCTCCGGTTACTCCCTTTAGTGTGCCCAGCACACCAGCTCAAAGTCCTACACCCAACAATACTACGTTGATGGTTATTATCTCAACTGGAATCTTGGGTATTTTGGGAATATTTGGCATCCAGCGCACTATTAAAAAAGGGCAAAAGCAAGAGAAGCAGGAAAAAGATAATAACCGGTGCGATAGCATCAAAGAATTACTTGAGCAAAAGAAACAAGAACTTCAAGATATGATCCAAGATTGGCCGGAGCAAAAAATACAAGCGGTGGCTCAAGAAAAAATTTTAGGAGTCTTGAAGAAAAATAAAACTACTGAAAAAGTGTTAGATGTCGTCGAGAGCGTGAAGGAGAAATATGATACGCTCAATGACACCATAGAAATGCTTCAGAAAAAATATGATCTTTGCATGCTTGAATTACCATCGAGTGACGATGCTCCGTACAAAGGTACTATTGTAGAAAACAGTTTGCAAAATACAAAAATTTTAGAAGATTTAAACATCCTCAAAACCTATCCGTTGGAAGATTGGCTTCTGCACGATGTAACCATAGACGAAAAGGAAATAGAAAAAATGGGGAAGTATTTGAAAGATGGTCCGTGGTATATGCACTTCTGGCAGGATGGCAGCGATGATGTGCTCGTCGTATTCAAAGATAAAATTTTTAAGATTAAGTATTCTGATAAAAATACCTGGACTGAAGCAATACAATATGGAAAATCCCAAGGCATACCAAAAGAACAACTTGATTTCACGATCCATTGACCATCCAAATAGATTCCGCGTATTTTGTTTATATTCTCGAATGCAAAGATGATACATTGTATACTGGCATCACCACCGATGTTGAACGGCGATTTGAGGAACACAAAAAAGGCATCGGCAGTCACTACACAAAATCGCGCGGAGTCGTTAAAGTTTTGTATATCGAAAAGCATAAAACCCGCAGTCAGGCACTCAAACGAGAACTGGAAATCAAGCGGATGCCGCGCATCGAGAAACTAAAACTCATTAAAACCTAATTACTTAAAAAGAACTGGAATCTCAAACGCATCATCGAACTGGCGCATATCGGAAGGATTGTCTTTGTGTAAAATAAGCGTGCCATTTTTAGTTTTTGGTACATCAAATTCCAATTGTGCTTCAAATGGTACAAAATCATTAGTCATCCAATCATCTTGTGCTTGGGCAATACCACGAGCGATTACCTGACCGGCAGCATCTTTCAATACCACGGGAAAAGAAGCTTCGAAAAACCACACGCCGCGCGCCTGACCTCGTACTATGAGTGGCGATGTAATGACCGTGTTTGCAATCGGTTCAGTAATCTCAATGACATCTTTATAGATCGCCGGTTTTTTTGTTGAAAATTTTTGAATAAAAAAAACGGTCGCGCCAAGAAAGGCAATCGAGAATATAAAAATTAATAGTTTCTTCATATTGTGATTATATCGAATTTTATGCGTATAATATAGTATCTCCATGAAATATCTGGTGCGAGTCAAACTAAATAAGAATTTTATTGAAATCAAAGACGATGTGATTATTGTAGGTGTACGCTCAAAACCAGAAGGTGGCAAAGCCAACCAAGAAGTCATTGAAAAAATCGCTGATTATTTCCACGTATCCAACTCCCGAGTCCGTATCGTGCTCGGCCAAGCCTCACGCCGTAAAATGATCGAGGTTATCTAAGATTGTTTTATGTTATAATAAATATCATGAACAAAAAAACTAAATTTCGCATATTTCTCAAATATTTTTTAATATTGATCGGTGTTTTAGTAGTGCTTGGTGTGTTGTGGTTTACAATGCGCAAACCGACGAACGATCGCGATTGGGCGCTTGATCAAAAAATCCTCGCCTATGCCGATATCAAAGATAACCTCATCACCATTTATAATGTCCGTAATTTTAGATACCGTACAACGGACGACTATACACCCGGATATTACGATAGAATCTATGATCTCAATAAGATAAAACAAGTCTCCTATGTCGTCGAGCCTTTTTCCGATCTGGCCGGCCCAGCGCATACTTTTTTGACCTTTGAGTTTGAGGGCAATAATTACGTCTCAATTTCGATCGAGATTCGCAAACGAGCCGGTCAGCAGTTCAATGAAATCCTATCGGCATTTAGTTATTATGAGCTGATGTATGTAATTGCTGATGAGCAAGATGTTGTAAAATTACGTAGCAACTATCGTCACGACCTCGTCTATATGTATCCTATGGTTTCCAGCAAAGAAGATGCCGCCGCCCTTTTTCTCGATATGGTTCAGCGCGCCAACAAGCTCAAAGACCAACCGGAATTTTATAATCTATTTTTAAGTAGTTGTACTACTAATATTGTCGATCACGTCAATAAACTTCGCAACACCAGTATTCCGTACGGTCTCAAAATTTGGCTACCATCATATTCTGATCAGTTATCATATGACCTGGGTCTGATCGATACCAACCTATCCCTAGCCGAAGCACGTATCAAGTATTTTATCAACCAGCGCGCTGAAAAATACAAAGACGATCCCAATTTCTCTGCCAAAATCCGCAACACGGATCTCTAATAAAATATCGATATCCACTCGTTGACATATACCCCCATGGGGTATATGTTTGTTGTATATGCAAACACCTATAAAAACCTCGTTAGTTCGGCGACTGAAGATTGTTGAGGGTCAGATACGTGGGCTTCAAGAGATGGTTCACAAAGGCACGTACTGTATTGATGTTATTACTCAAACATCCGCCGTAAAACAAGCACTTTCGCGCGTAGAAGACGCGCTTATGGAAAGTCATCTCAATACTTGTGTTACAGATCAGATGAGAGCTGGACATTCAAAAAAGGCAACTGTAGAAATTTTAAAAGTATATCGTTTAAAACGTAAATAATATGGAAAAAACAACCTATCGTATTAAGGGAATGCGCTGCGCCTCTTGTGCTGTGATTATCGAAAAAACGCTCAAAAAAGAAAAGGGTGTTGATTCTGTTGAGGTCAACTACGGCACTGAAACAGCAAAGATTGCTTATGATGCGACACAAACAACGCCAGAAAAACTTTCAAAAAATATCGAACCGCTCGGTTATTCTCTTGCAATTCCAGCATCGACTACGCCAACAGCCGAATCTATGGGTATGTCAGCAGAAGAGCATGCGGCACATTTGGGTCTGGATCAGTCCAAACAGGAGAAGATGGCTGAAATAGCCAGTATGAGAACAAAAGTACTATCAGCTATTCCGCTCGCCATTTTTAGTTTAATCGTCATGACATGGGATATACTGGCTCGTTTTTCTTTTGTAAAAGCACCAAGTTCCATGACAGCTGTGGCTTTAAATTATATTTTGCTAACCATGGCCACCTATGCTTTGTTTGTCGTGGGCAAGCCGTATCTTCAAGGCTTTTATCGTTTTCTTCGCTACGGTAAAGCAAATATGGATACTTTGATCGGCATTGGTACTTCAGCGGCCTATATATATAGTTTTATCGTCACTGTTTTTAGTGAATTTTTAGCGTCATATATCAATGTTGAGAACAAATACTTTGATGTCACGATTATTGTGATTACGTTTATCACACTTGGTAAATATCTCGAAGCGCGATCAAAAATCAAAACAGGCGATGCTATTGAGAAGCTTCTCAATCTTCAAGCGAAAACAGCACTGGTTATTCGTGATGGCAAAGAGATAGAGATACCGATAGAAAAAGTCGTTCATGACGATCTTATTGTCATAAAACCATCCAACAAAATCCCAGTCGATGGCGTAATTACCGATGGCTCCTCTTATGTTGATGAAGCACTCGTGACTGGTGAGCCGATTCCCGTCTCTAAAAATATAGGTGATATGGTTGTAGCGGGAACTATTAATACCACTGGTACTTTTATTTTTAGGGCTACTAAAGTTGGTTCTGAAACACTTTTAGCTCATATTGTCAGAATGGTTCAGGAGGCACAGGGTAGCCGAGCTCCCATTCAAGCACTCGTCGATAAAATATCTGGTATTTTTGTACCAGTTGTGTTGGTTCTTGCATTTATAACCTTCGGCATCTGGCTTTTTGTCGGTAGTCAGTATCTTGGTTTTTCTCAAGCCCTTTCGTATGGTTTGGTCTCCTTTGTAGGTATTCTAGTAATCGCTTGCCCCTGTGCGCTTGGTCTTGCTACACCTACTGCGATTATTGTCGGCGTTGGTAAGGGTGCGCGAGAGGGCATACTCATCAAAGATGCCAGCACGCTAGAAAAGCTTTACAAAGTAAATAACGTTGTTGTAGATAAAACCGGCACAATAACCAAAGGCAAACCAGAACTCGCATCAATAAATAATTTATCATCAATGACCGATGACGAGCTCATCGCGATCCTTGCTTCACTAGAACAAAAATCTGAACACCCAATTGCTCACGCTATTATAACCTACGCCTCCAATAAAAATATCCAACTAAAAAAAGTCGGGGATTTTAGTGCGATAAAAGGCAAGGGTTTGCGTGGTATTGTCGATGGTGCTGAATATTATATTGGTAACGCAATGCTCATGCAAGAACTTGGTATCCAGTTTGATAAAAAAGAGTTCGAGAGGGAATCTTTGGAAGGCAAGACGCCTGTAATACTTAGCTCCAAAGAAGCGGTTTTAGGTATATTCATGGTTGCTGACACTATCAAACCAGAAGCAAAAGAGGCGATTGAGAATCTTCATAAGCTCGGAATTGCGGTCACCATGTTGACTGGTGATGATAAAAATACTGCCGAATATATCGCTAAAGAAGTGGGTATCGATACAGTCATTGCCGAGGTATTACCAGAGGATAAACTAGAAATAGTAAAAAAACTACAGGCTCAAAATAAAATCGTGGCCATGGCTGGCGATGGTGTTAATGACGCGCCGGCGTTGGCACAAGCTGACGTTGGTATCGCAATGAGCACTGGTACTGATGTGGCCATCGAAACCGCCGGCATCACACTCTTGCACGGCGATATCTCGAAGTTAGTCAAGGCTATCAGACTGTCGCGTTTTACGATGCGTGGCATCAAACAAAACCTTTTCTGGGCATTTTTCTACAACATAGTTGGTATTCCAATCGCAGCTGGTGTACTCTATCCATTTTTCGGAATCATACTATCGCCGATATTTGCTGGCATGGCCATGGCCTTCTCCAGCGTATCAGTAGTCGGCAATTCGTTACGGCTTAAAGCTAAAAAATTATAATTATGAGCAATAATAAAACCTATAACTTTTACGTAAACGGGATGCATTGTGCGTCG
Source organism: uncultured Candidatus Saccharibacteria bacterium (assembly GCA_964446135.1). Taxonomy (GTDB): domain Bacteria; phylum Patescibacteriota; class Minisyncoccia; order 2-02-FULL-40-12; family IGHO2-01-FULL-4-A; genus CAYUQA01. Next base: position 5,519 of record CAYUQA010000062.1, read on the forward strand.
TGCGTTATTTTGACGGAAAGTGAACTCAAAGAACTACCCGAAGTAATGGCTGTGAAAGCATCGCTCAAAGATTTAAGTGTCGAGGTAACGGGCGACTTTGGTGATAAATCAGCAGAACACATCGCGCGTGATTTGAGCGTCGTACTTCAACCTCACGGATACAGTCTTGATGTCAAACATCAACGACATATTCCAAAGTGGTCTGAATTTAAAATCGCCGTTCCGATCGCTCTAGGTTTTGCTGTATTTTTTGTCTTGTTACAAAAAATAGGAATCGTGAATTTGGTAAATACAAGCAATGTTTCCTATGGTACAGCATTCGTCATCGGTATCATCGCTTCGCTTTCAACTTGTATGGCAGTAGTGGGCGGCTTAGTGCTTTCGATGTCTGCCACATTTGCCAAAGAAGGTGACAAGATAAAACCACAGATACTTTTTCATGTTGGCCGTATCGTGTCATTTTTTATCCTTGGTGGTGTTATTGGAGCTATTGGCTCTGTTTTTACGCTTAATACTTCAATGACGGTAATTTTGGGCATAATTATTGGACTAGTTATGTTGATTCTCGGTATCAACCTGCTTGATGTTTTCCATTGGGCTAAACGTCTCCAGCCATCAATGCCAAAGTTCCTATCAAAGCATGCGCTTGGTATCTCAAAATTCAACCATATTTTGACTCCGGCTTTGGTTGGTATCGCAACGTTCTTTTTGCCCTGTGGTTTTACACAAGCCATGCAAATATATACTCTCTCCACGGGCAATTTCACCGCTGGCGGTTTGACGATGCTAGTTTTTGCACTTGGGACATTTCCGGTTCTTGCTTTGATCAGCTTTAGCTCTTTTAGTATTCAAAACCATGCCAAAGCTGGAATATTCTTTAAAACAGCCGGCCTGATCGTAATTCTTTTTGCACTATTTAATATTATCAATAGCCTTGTGATAATAGGCATAATACCACCAATCTTTAACTTCTAACTTATTATGGTATAATAAGTTATTATTTTATGAAAATCACAATTTTTGCCATAATTCTTGCGATTGTTGCTATTGGTGCGGCAGTTGTGCTATCTAAGCAACCGCCAGTTGTATTGGACAGCAAAGACAACGTTTCCATATCAAATGGCACTCAAATCATAGATATCACGGCAAAGGGCGGCTACACACCGCGACGAAGCTCTGCAAAAGCCGGTATACCTACAATTTTAAGAGTCAGTACCAACGGTACTTTTGACTGCTCTTCTACAATACGTATTCCAAATCTCAATATTAGTAAAAACTTACCGCAATCAGGTAAGACAGATATTGATCTGGACAAACCTTCAGTCGGTAAACTTACGGGAACCTGTGGCATGGGCATGTATCCCTTTGAAATCGACTTTCAAAGCTAATAGCTCTAATAATCTGAATGTGCTAAGAAGTACTTTCGTATTTGACAGCTAGATCATACAAGTATTTAATTGTAGATAGTTTGTAGTTTTACAACAAGGAAGTGTTAAATGAAGCGATTTCTACTTTTTATGCTCGTAACTTTTGTTTTGGGATTGGTAAGCACTACCGCTCAATCAGAACAGAACAAGGAACAGGAATTTATTTTTGAGGGCGCCACATTTCAAAGTCAGCAAGCATTTATTGCCGGTGGTCATCGATGCGCAACAGCACTGACTGAAGTCGATATTAAAGCATTACAAACAGAGATATACGGGCCAACAACAGAATATATAGAAGAGGCCGATGCGACATTTAGAAAAATCAAAACCATCAAGACCTATTTTCATGTTATTACAAATAATACAGGGTTCGGTAATGTCAGTGATGAACAGATAGCCTCACAAATCAGTGTTCTTAACGAAGCATTTCAAAAATCCGAATTCTTTTTCGATCTTGTAAAAACTGATCGCACAGCAAATTCGGAGTGGTTTAATATGCCATACGGAATGGCCAGCGAGCGAAATGCAAAAACGGCATTACGAAAAGGCGGTGCCGAAGCTCTCAATATCTATAGCTGTATTCCCGGTGATTGGATACTAGGATATGCCTATTATCCCAGCAATTACAGTCGGGATCCAATACTTGATGGTATTGTAATACTCTTTACCACGCTACCTGGGGGATCGGCTGTTCCGTATAACCTTGGTGACACGGCGACCCATGAGGCTGGCCATTGGTTTGGACTTTTACATACATTTGAGGGCGGCTGCGTTAAAAACAAACGCATCGGGGGCGATCATGTCAAAGACACGCCAGCCGAAGCAGCGCCAGCGTATGGTTGTCCTATCAACCGAGATTCATGTATTGGTGACGGAAGGGGTGGTTTTAAAGGCATAGATCCAACTGATAACTTTATGGACTACACCGATGACGCATGCATGGACAAATTTACTGATGGCCAGAGCAAGCGAATGCGCCAACAGTTCGCTCAATATCGTTGAGCCTAACTTAAATACATATATACAGGTCTCCTGAGATCTGTATTTTCTTTTACCACGTTATTTTATATTTTATGTCAATAATGCTAGAATAGCTAGATGTTATCAATCTTCCGAAAAATGAGTGCTCATGTGCGACACAAAACGCTCACAAAAGAGCCGGGACTTCATGTCGCGCTTTTATTTCCGATTATGGTCGCGTTTTTGTTGACTTTTATCGGTTCGCGAGCAATCGGTTATCTAATTACCTATCAATATATCCCAGAAATTTATCTCGAGCCGTCACCCGGGTTACACGTCCATCATTTTACTTACGGCGTTTTTATTATGTTCGCCGCCAGCTATTTGGCACTCATTTTCAATGGCCCACGCGCCAAATTTTATATCTCCCTTTTGCTTGGTTTTGGACTCGGTCTGGCATTTGACGAGTTCGGCATGTGGCTCAAGCTCCGCGACGACGAAGCTGCTCGCTGGAGTTACGACGGACTCAACATCATCGTTGGTATGTTCTTTTTTATCATCTCACTCCAGCCCGGTGTCCGACTTCTTAAAAAGTTAAGAATTTTAAAACAAAATTAATATTTTGATAGCTTATCCACACCATAGGTATTCGCAGTAGGCAAGTATTACGATTTAATTGACTAAATATCTCAAGAGGTCTTGAATATAGAAGCTTTCGCGACTTTGTTTTTTGAAAGAGAGAAATATGTATAA
>CAYUQA010000063.1:0-1803 GCA_964446135.1 uncultured Candidatus Saccharibacteria bacterium
ATAGTTATGTCGAGCTCTTTGGCTTTCGCCGCCAATGTATCCTGATCAGCTATCTCATAATCAATGCCGGTATACTCGCGCAGTAAATCACTAAAACTCATGCGGTGAAAAGTCGGCTGAAAATCTATCTCCTGTCCTTGATAACTAATTTTATGATGTCCGATAACCAACGCCAGCATCTCTCGAAACATTTTTTCAGTAAAATCCATTAACCATTCGGAATCTTTGTAGGCGGCGTAGAATTCGAGCACCGAGAATTCTGGGTTATGATCGCGATCAATGCCTTCGTTGCGAAAATTGGTAGTAAACTCAAACACGCGATCAAAACCACCGACAAGCAACCGTTTGAGATAAAGCTCTGGCGCTATACGCAGGTAGAGATCAATATCTAGCGCGTACATGTGCGTTTTGAATGGTCTTGCTGAAGCACCGCCATAAAGTGGCTGGAGAGTCGGCGTTTGTACCTCTAAAAATGCATTTTCGTTGAGAAAATTCCGAAAACTTTGTAAAATTTTAGTCCGTGTTTCAAATTTTTTGCGAATATCGGGGTTAAATATCAAATCCAGATATCGTTTGCGATAGCGCTCTTCGACATCCTGCAAACCGTGCCATTTTTCTGGCAATGGCAATAATGCTTTGGTCAATATCCGATATTTTTCTACTTGTAATGTACGTTCATCTTTTTTGGTTAAAAAAAACGTACCGTAACATTCGATAAAATCACCGATATCGATCGTAGCAATAAATTGATCGTATGCCTGTTCACCAAGAACATCTTTTTTGAAATATACTTGGATAATACCAGTGCCATCATCTAAATCACAAAAAGTAGAACCGCCGTGTTCACGACGTGAGCGAAGGCGACCAGCTAAAACAAGATTACGACGATCACTAGAAAATTCATCGAAATGTTCTAATGCCTGCGCAACAGAATGCGTCCGCCAAGCTTTTGCCGGATACGGATCGTCACCAGATTTTTTAATCTGGTCCAGCTTATCTATGCGTGTTTGGCGAATTTCATCAAGAGACATGATCGGATTCTTTGGAGAATATTATTGAAAAAATTTTACCAGTCGGATCAGCGGTAACATCTAATACGATATTCTCCTGTTCTGGTATCTGTGTATTGAGCTGACGCGCTAATAAAACTAACAAAGCATTGGCTTCGCCATCGGTACGTGAGATCGAAATGCGAAATGTAGTGGCCAATCCAAGAATCAGTCTCACACGACGAACAACTTCATTGGGCGTTACTCGACTCTGAACAACAAAATCTTTTACTTGTAGTTCTAGTGCTTCTTTGTGGTCGCTTTCAAGTCCACGATGGGAAAATATGATTACTGGAATATTTTTAAGCGGCGGTTCTAGTCTGGTTCTACGGATCAAATCAAAGCCGGTCATTCGTGGCATCATAATGCCAGTTATTAATAGGTCGGGGATAAAACCACCGAGCATTATATCTAAAGCTTCTTGGCCGTCATTGGCCTGTGTAACATGAAAACCTTCTTCGGTGAATTTACTAGCATAAACAGAACGCAAAAGTGCGTCGTCATCAGAGAAAAGAATTTTTTTTTGTTGGTCAGACATTACATGATCTGCATTATTTCATACTGTACCATACCACCCGGAGTACGTACTTCTATAGTATCACCAACTTGATGTCCGAGTAAGGCACTGCCAAGAGGAGATTCGTTGGAAATAAAACCTTTTGATGGGTCGGACTCGCTCGGACCGACTATAGAAAATGTATGTTCGCCTTTTGGTGATTTAACTTTCACGGTAGAGCCAACATAAACATTGGTT
>CAYUQA010000064.1:0-18596 GCA_964446135.1 uncultured Candidatus Saccharibacteria bacterium
GTTTTTTCTTTTTTCTAAGTTGATCTAGGGTCAAGGCATCTTTATTTATGGGTATTAACATCATGACACCGATATAACCAATCAGAGTAACGAGTATAAACAAAAGGTCAAAACCAAACTTTTCAGCAACAACCGCACCAACATAGGCACTGATAGCAATCGCCGTACCAATAGCAATATCATCAAGCGACCAATCAAAACCGGTTCTGCCACCATCAATGTGGTCGGTAAATAAAATCCGCCACGCCGGAACGGCCATGGAATTGGAAAGTCCGGCAATAAATTGAATCAAATAAATATGCCATGGCTCTTTGGCAATAAGATAAAAAAGTGGCGTTGACGCAAAAATAAAGGCACCGACAATGGCAAAATAAAATTCATCACGCTCGCCATCAATGCGATCCATCAGCCGAGAGAGCGGCATCGTCGAAATAACGCGTGCAATCCAATAAAACGTCGCTGCCAATCCGATAACTTTGAGCGAACTGCCAGGAATATTGGCCAAAATAAATACGGCAAAAATCGGCGACAACAAACCAAAAGCAAATTGAATCAAAAAATCATACACTACCAGCTGTCGAATGACCCGATTTACAAACGCCATACATTCAGTATACCTTAATCCTTCAGAATGTTATGAACATAGAAAATTTTAGCACGATTTTTAAAAAAATTGCCTAACAGATATTTCTAAGTTTTACGAGTCTTCTTAATACCAAATTCTTTTCTTATATCACGCAGTTGGTTCTGAGAGATTGATTCTCTAACAGCAACGCCTTCGACGAGAAGTCTTTTTACCTCTTCGACCACTTTAGTAATCGTTATATGAATAAGCCCTCGTTGACTATGTCTGCCCCTGCCTTGTTTTAGATCGTTATAGCTTTTAAATAGTTGTCTTCCGCTAACATCCAAAGCTGGTATTATAAAAGTAATAGGCTTTTTCGCTTGATCACCAGTACTTGTATGACGACGCTCTTTATAAAATTTAAAACTATCGCTCTCTAAAAAATAGACACCCGCGCCATAATGATTATGCATTCCTGGAGCTAATGTTATCTGCCCTCCTACCTGCAAATGTCCGTCCCAAGCATTTTTATCTGATGTGTGATAAAGTGTGACATTTAAATCTTGTCCTGCTCTTAAACGAAATTCTATCAATCGCTGAAGCTCCTCGCGCATTTCTTCTCTGACTATCGCCTTAGCAGCTTTGAAATCATTATCATTCTGCGGATTCAGCTCTTCTCTGAGCATAGTATTTTTTCCCAAATATTCTTTTCGTTCTTCTCTGTATTCGTTGAGTGACTCAATATTATTTTTTCGTTCCATAGTTAGCTTACTTATTGGATTATACTCATGTTAATCTATCAAAAAGATTGTTTTAAAGCAATAAAAATACCTACACGGTTTAACTATAAGATTATAGATATACCGTGCAGGTCAAACTTTTTTTCAACTACGTATTATAAGTCTGTTCCGGGAAAATAAGATCTTTCCCGTCTCGATAATACTGTTGCTGGCACAGGCGCATATACATGTCCAGCAACTGGCGATTTGGAAAAATGGCGAGAGTGTATATCTCATCATATCTCCCTCCATCATTCCGACTTTGGGCAAGCATACTGACATCATCAACCAGTTGCTCCCATTTTACTTCCACTCTTGGCCATCTCTTGCCGGTGCGATTATTTACAATCTCACCGACCAGAGCGAGCACTCTTCGCTCACTCGTATCATCCTCGATGAGTGGGTCGAGGATGATTTGGTTATCCAACTTACCAACTCTGCATTTGGTAAGTCTAGCCAGCTGTGAGTCAAGACAGGTTGCCAGCAAAGTCTGGTACGGACCACGGTTTTCAGTACCGAGATCGAGTCGGCCATTTCGCAGATCAATCCATTGCTGGATTACAGTCGGCTCTTCTTCGTAGCAGGGCTCATTCGTAAAGTTATGCACCCCGCTGGGATGCATCGTTATGCATGTCATAGCCACTTTATCTCCTGTTTTTTGGCAAGACGCAAAGTTCGTGTTGCCTGGTCTTCCTCGCGTATATCCGATGGCGAGTAGACAAAAATATATTGCATCGTGGTATCGCCACGTTGCGTCCGCGATATCGCCACCTCACTGCCTACCGGCAGTAACGCAACGATGCCTTCTGCTTGTTGTGAATAGTACAAGTACTTTTCACAATCAAGCAGGATCGTGCCTTCCGGCAGATTATTCTTAAATCTCGTCTTAATCGCTGGCTGGTTACGTAACACCAGCAGAATATGCGAGCCACAAACTTCTTTGTATTCTCCGTCTGCAAACGGAAGAAATACCAAGCTTGCTCCCTGCGTACCGATCCGACACGCAGAAATCTGGGCTGGCAAGACTTCTGATACAAAACGTACTAAAGTATTATTATGCGCCTTGATCTCAAGTGTCTCCTGAACACCTGAGAAAAAAATCCTTACTGGTTTGCCGCCCAATATTCCGGCGATCCATTTCTGAAATTTACGTGAACCAATCGCTGGCTGCGATGGCTTAAAAAACCATATGAGCTTATCCTCATACCTTTCTTGATCCCATTGGCCGGTCGCGAAATTGGGGCTATGTAGTATCCCATCGTAGGAATACGCTATGCCTTCCGACCAAAGCTGATCGAGCGCCTGCTTATAAAGCTTTTGCAAAGATTGCTGAGCATTAGCCAGAGAAGCAAGACGTTGCTGTTCGGCCTGCCGAAAAGGCTTCAGCAAAGCAATCATCGTTTGCTTCCAGCTTTCGCCCTCCGAAAACTTTTCCCATTCCGTGTAATGGTCTTCGCAGAGGAACGGCAGTAGCCATTTTTTGCCGTAAGGGTTAACCCCATAAACAAGATGAAAGATTTTTTGAGCGCGATTTCTAACCTCACGCGAAAAATCTTTTTTGTGCACATTCAGTGGCATTTTCGATGGCACACTTAATGTTGTAATTTGTCGCTGAAGAGCATCGACTCGATCAGCCTCAGTTTTCATATCCAGAGAATTGAAGGCCCTAACTATCAATCCAACCATTATTTTCTTCCTCCTTAACCGTTTTTTTTCTTTAAAAAAACCTACATAACTATACAATACATAAAAGATTTGGTCAAACAGATCGTAATACTTCAATACCTTGGCAACACCCTCGGTTCAAAATCGGTAGAATGGTAGCCACGCCATATACCAAGAATCCCTATCTGCCTAGGTTACGAGCACGAGCCGTCAGGCTCGTGCGACAAGGTGATTGGAGTATGCGAAGAGTCGCTCGATACATCGGTGTACAAGCATCAACGATCAGTCGTTGGATGAAGAGAAGCACCTCGATGGAGTTACGAGCTATAGATACTCATAGTAGTCGTCCACGTGGCCACCCAAGAACACTTGATCAAAAAATCGTACAACGTATCATTGAACTGCGTACACAACGAAAACGTTGTGCTGATGTAATTCACGCACAGCTCCTCCGAGAAAACATTAAGGTCAGTATCTCGAGTATCTACAGAACGCTCAAACGTAATTCGTTAATTCCGGAAAAAAGTAAATGGAAAAAGTATCATCTCTCCGGAGTAAGACCATTACCGGAAAAGCCAGGACTCCTGGTCGAAACTGATAGTATCCACATACCGCTTTTGCCACTCGAGAAGAAAAAACGTATCTACATTTTTACTCTGATTGATGTCTTCTCGAGATGGGCATATGCCAAAGCAAGTGTGCGGTTAACCGCACACTTGCTACTTGAGTTTGTACGAGAAGCACAGAGAAAAGTGTCGTTCAGATTTGAATGTGTCCAATCAGATCACGGACCGGAGTTTACCTCTCACTTTACAATCTTTGTACAAGCCGATGGCATACGCCATCGGCACAGTCGAGTACGCAAACCAAATGACAATGCACATATCGAGAGATTCAATCGTACAATACAAGAAGAGATGAGGACTGAGATTCTGAGATACAAAACCAATATACCTTTGCTCAATCAGAAAATTGTAGAATACTTAATCTATTACAACACTGAACGTTTGCATATGGGAATTAATTACCAAACACCAGACGAAGTGTTGCGAAGCTTATGAAAAGGAAACGTAGTAACCAATAAAAAACCTTCAAAAATAAGGTTTTTTTATGAATATCCTGCATAATTGAGCGCGTTATCCCGCCCCAATCGATCCTTTACTAGGCTTAAAGTTCCATCGAATCGCCGAGGACGGGTGCTAGCGCATCGACGCAGACTTCTTCTTTGATGAGTCCGGCTAGTGTTTTAGAGGATTGCTCTTCGCCTTGCACGACAAAAACTTTTTTGAGAATGTCCTCATTTTCAGAATCCATTTTTGCTTTTTTGACCCAATTGAGTAATTGCGGCTGGTCAGCATGCGCAGAAAAACTACTAATCGTCTCGCGATGGCATTTAACTTCTACAGTCTGGCCAAGAACTCGCACTTCGGCATCACCGCGCTGAATGCGACGACCCAAACTGCCATCCACCTGATAACCGACAAATAAAATCGTGCTGTTAGGATCAGATAAATAGCGAACTTCGTGGTGCAAGATGCGACCGCCTTGGCTCATACCGGAACCGGCTATTATGATCTTCGGCGCTGGAACATCATTTATCATTTTTGATTCTTGAGTGGTAGCCGTCATTTGTAATCCCGGAAAATTAAAAATATCATCACCAGAATTTATCAAGTACATGGTCTCTTTATTAAAATATTCAGAATGTTGTCGGAAAACACCTGTCATCTTTATGGCCAATGGACTATCAATAAAAGTCGGCGTACGCGGTATTTTTTTATCATGAGACAGTTGATCGATCTGATAAAGTAGTTCCTGCGTACGTTCTACGGCGAATGAAGGAATCATCAAGACTCCCTTGCGCGCTATGGTTGCTTGGATTATATTTGCAAGCTTTTCCTTTTGTTCTTCTCGTGGCTCGTGGACACGGTCACCATAGGCCGACTCAATCACAATATAGTCGGCATCGCGAATAAATTCGGTACGACGCAAAAGTGGCGTTGGTGGGTTACCAAGATCGCCGGAGAAAAATATTTTTTTCGTATGACCATTATCCGACCACTCGACTTCAATGATTGCCGACCCTAAAATATGCCCGGCATCATGGAAAGTGACCACAATATCATCATCAATCTGAATCGGCTGTTTATAATATATTCCCTCAACGAGCGAAATGATGCCAGTTAAGTCGTTGTCTTCAAATAGCGGATCGTGGTTGTCTTGTTTCGCTTCCGATGTGATATGCGACATGTTGTCCGGTAGCGCGACGGCCATCAAATCTCTTGTCGCAGTTGTGGTATAGACTTTCCCCCGAAAACCATCTCGATGTAATTTCGGCAACCGACCAATATGATCGATATGACTATGGGTTATAAAGACTGCGTTGATAGTAGCCGGATCATAAACAAAATCCTGATAGTTTAAATCCTCGGCATATTTTGTGCCTTGGTTGAGACCACAATCAACTAGCATTTTAGTCGTTCCGTGTTCCAATAGATAGTTAGCGCCCGTGACACTTCGCGCGCCACCATAGAATGTAATTTTCATGGTTCAATCTTAATATTAAAAAAGAGTCACGACAAGGTATCCGAGAATGCTAAATAGAACAATAGGTGGCAGAGCGGCCATGGGGCGGCGTACTTTTTGGTTCTCAAATAATAATTGCATCAGCAAAAGTCCGAATAAATTAAAAATGGCAATGATAAAACCTTTCTCTATCGAAAATGGCGTCATTGATACGGCCAGCATCATCGGCAATAAAACATCCCCGGAACCTAGGATCATAACGTTGTCTCCGGGACGAATTTCCTCGCTCGACAAACGAAAGAACGACTGCTTGGTCGGAATAACAAAACCAAATATCGCTCGGGCACGGATCATGACATTGGCCATTTTAACCATGTGTCCCGTCACATATACCGCGACAACATCGTAAAAAGCAAAGAGTATCAGAATAATAACTATACTGGTGGGTGTAAAAGCCAGACCTATAGTCAAAGCGAGTCCGGCCAAAGAAAGCGCCACCAAAATATTCCGGAAGAATATATTTTTTTGTTGCCAATATATAATTGTCAAAACTAAAGCCAAAATAACCGCGATGCCCATATTAAAAGCCAAGAAGATCGACTCGATACCAATAAATATCAAAAGTGTGAAAAATAATTTATAAAAACCGCCACCAAATCTTTCAAAACGTATCATGGCATACAGTAACAATCCAGAAATTAGTAACCACAATAAAATCGACCAGCTATTGGTGTTTGCAAAAATATCCATAGTCGGCTGGATGATCTCTGTGCGCAAAACGACTGACTTTAGTAGTGAGCGACTCGCTAGAATCGCAACTACATGACTGCCCCCAAAGAAAAAAAGCAATTTATGAAATAGGCCGTGATTAAACTTAATTTTCATAGTTTATACAGAATAATATCACTGGCGCACGGTGACAGTGCCGCGCTCTGTTTCGCGTAAGTCATTGAGATAGTCAAAAATACCAGCTTTGGTAAAAACATAAATATATTGGCCACGAGGCGGGATCGTCTGATTACTATCAAAACCGACAAGTGCGGAATTGCCATCTGCTACTATTAGTAACTGGGCATTACCATCATTAATAAATTCTACCGTATCCCCAACATGAATGCGAATGTTGGTTGGACTAAAAACGCCAGCCCGATATGAAACGATATAGGTACGTGGCTCTCTAGTGGCTCTTGGAGTAACTGTCGGTAATTCTGTTATAATATCTGAATTCTTCCTGCCAAAATAATATATCGAACCGCTTAGTACGGCCAAAGCAATAATTATTAATAGCCACAAAACAGCTTTTGGTTGATCATCATGTTCCATAAATTCCTAATATATCAAAAATAAAGCAATTTAAAAACCTTTTTCTAAAATCTCGAGTACGATAGTTTTATCCGACCAGGGAATTTTTTTACCGCCAGCCAACGCCATACTGACCTCTGAACCTTTACCGGTAATCACAACATAGTCTTTGGCAGTCGCATGTAAAATCGCGGTCTCGATAGCTTCCCGTCGATCCATAATTTTCTGAACATGATCACAAAATTCTTTGGGGATACCAGCATTGACCTCACTTATGATAGTGTCTGGATTCTCATCAAACGGGTCTTCGTTGGTAAGAATAACCTCATCAGCGTAGCGAGCACCAATCCGACCAAAAACCGGACGCTTCCAGCGATCACGTCCGCCACCAGCGGCACCAAATACCGCGATCAATCGCCCAACCTTTTTATCCGCCATGTCGCGTACTGTACGCAGAACATTTTCCAAAGAATCCGGCGTATGCGCATAATCAACGATGACGTGTTTGCCATTGTGCTCGAAATACTCCATTCGACCATCTATAGACTCAATCTGTTCTAAGGTCCGAACAACACCCGCCACATCAAGTCCATATACTTGCGCAACAGCCATACTCGCTAGCGCATTGAGCTGATTAAAATCGCCCAGTAATTTTAATCGTATCGGGAACTTTTTTGGAGTAACTTGGCCGTGCAACATACCAAAAGTTATTTTTTTCAGAGCTTTGAATCTTGCAAAATCAGAAAAATATGGATCATCGGCGTTTAAAACATGTGCGTGCGATGTGTGAGTAAACAATTTTTCTTTTGCCTTTTTGTAATCAACAAAAGACCCATGACTTTCTATATGTTCCGGCCGCAGATTGGTCAACACAGCGCACTCCACTCGCACACCAGTGAGTCGGTGCTGGGCAATACCTTCTGATGTTGCCTCCAAAAATACATACTGCGCACCAGCGTCGCGCGCCTGTGCCAAAAATTTTTGCAGTTTAAAACGACCGGGCATGGTCATCTTGAGTGTGTTCGGCCAAGTCTCGTCTTTTATTTTTGTTCCCAACGATCCAAGACTAGCTACCGCAAATCCGGCATCTTCAAAAATCTTGGTTAGCATTACGACTACTGTTGATTTACCTTTTGTTCCTGTTACCGCGATAACTTTAAGCGATTCGGCAGGAAAACCATATAAAAAAGCGCCGAGCAAACTCAATGTCTTATGATACACCGGTTGGAAAAACCGAAAAATCTGTTCCGGTATTATTTTTTTTACAAATCTCAAAAGTCTATCAAGCATATTAGGATTAATGAATATATGACTTTAACTTTCGCAAAAAAGAATATAACGCATAGTATATTTTCGATATCGGCATAACAAAGGCGCCGGGATACTCGATGACATTTCCACCCCAGCCGAGTTTAAAACGCGTTACCCCCGGATACCGCTGATGATCAATACCCCAAAAATCATAATGATCATAATCATGTACTTTTAGCCATGAGATGACTTCCCAATGAAGCGCAAACGGCGCCATAGAGCTCCTACACTCGTGATCGGATGCGCCATGTAGATAAAACCCTCTTTTACCGTATAGCCCAATCATCGCCGCCGCGACTGGCCGATCATCCAGATAAGCATAAAAAATATTGATTTGTAATTCTTCTGTTTTTTGAAAAAAAGAGAACATCGAACGATAATAACTGGATGAATGCGGGAAAAACTTATCGCGCGCTGATGTTTTGGAGAGCAGTTCAAGAAAAGGCTCTATGTCGTCGCTGGTTCTGACTACTACACCATCACGTCGCGCCACTTTTATATTGTACCTGGTTTTGTGGTGCATTTTTTTAAGTAACTCGTCATCATCCTGTACCAATGATAAAACAATAGTCCTGTTTGGTTGGATATCTTTTGATGTACTAAAACTAAAACCGTGATGCGATAGAATTTGAGCGACACTATCTTCTTGTGGTTCGGCTAGTATAAATATCGCCTTTCTATCTTTGGCTTTTTGTAATAGTTTATCCACAAATTCATTTGACAACGCATTGGGACCCCTTGGTATATAAAAGTATTTTTTATTAAACCACGTCGGTATCTCAATCACGCCAGTATCGCCCAAGGAAAAAACCTCGCGACCAAGCGAGCGCTGAAATTCAAACCAATCTTTAGACTGGAGAAATGATTTGGGTTGTGCTATATTTACCATAGTGTTGAGTACGGGTTCACAAGGAGGTTGCGGATGTATATGATCGACCCATTGTATATACTCCATAGGCTTGTCGAAGGTCTAGCCAATAGAATCGTTTATCGATTTAATCTTTGCGATAACAAGATATCCCCTGAGGAAAAACCCCATCACAATCGTCGAGCACCAAAGCTGAAACGATCCAGAAATCCTTATTACAACAGAACGACAGACGACATAATCATTGGCAAGAAAACAAAAGTTTTTCTTTGCATTGTTTTTTCAATACTCTTGTATATCTATCTATTTTTCTAAATGAGCCGCCCCGTGGCTCTATTTTTTTTGGCCCAATAATTTCAAACCGGCCGTAACTCGATCTTCTAACCTAGTCACTTCGGGTGCCACAGCATTTAAAGCATCCCGTGCCTGAAAGGCCGAATACCCTAGCGCCATCAGCGCTTCTATCCCCTGTTGCTCAACCTCAAACTCTGCTTTTGATGTCGGTGACAAAATGATACCGTCTACTTTGTTTTTCAGTTCAAGCACTAGGCGTTGCGCTGTTTTAGCGCCTATACCTCCGACGCGAGTCAATATCTCGCTATCCCCATGCATTATCGCCCTATGTAGTGTTTCCAGATCAACAGAAGCCAATATGCCATGCGCCGTCCGCGGACCTATGCCAGATATGGATGTCATTAGACCAAAAAAGTTTAATTCTTCTGGTTTCATAAACCCAAAAAGCTCAACTGAACCATCTCGAGTATTCTGAACATAGTGCGTAAATACCTTGATGGACTGGCCAATTTCTGGTATAATAGACATCATTTTGGCTGGAATGGCGACGCGATAACCGACCCCATGCACATCAATAATCATGTGTTTTGCATCCACAATCCTAATAATGCCTTCTAAGTAAGCAATCATAGCTAAATAATATGTCATTTTTGTCAAATCAGCAAGTTTGAAATGTCGCGCGTAATAGCCGCAACCAAGTGCCGGGCGAGATAAAATCCTTTACTTACATAATCAACGGGCCTGTTTAGAAGCATGGGGAAGAATTCGAGGGGACTCACGGAGCGCGACGGCGCGAGTGTGAGCAAAATTTCAGCCAGAAATTTATGCGTGCCCAGAGAACCTTCCCCATGCGAAAAACGACAAAAAGCTAAAATCCGATGTTAAGCATAAACGTAAGGTGTTATTGAACGCCCCCGCAGGTAAGCGAATCGCCGTGGGTTCGTTACAGATGTATTCAAGAAAAAAGGTCGCACCGGGTTACTTTTTTTCTTGATGGATACATCGTAATAAACCGAGGTGATGAGCGACACCGAGGACCGGGCGAGAAAAAATACCTTACGTTTATGTTGAATAGCAAACAAATCAGATGTTCAAACTAGCATCAAAATTTAAACCAACCGGCGATCAGCCAGAAGCTATAGCCTCATTGATCAAAGGACTTAAAAAAGGTCGGAAACACCAGACCCTTCTTGGCGTGACTGGATCAGGCAAAACTTTTACCGTCGCTAACGTTATCGCCGAAAGCAAAAAACCAACTCTTATCATCTCTCACAACAAAACTCTTGCCGCCCAGCTCTACCAGGAATTTAAAGATTTTTTTCCAAACAATTCGGTACACTATTTCGTCAGCTACTATGACTACTATCAACCGGAGGCATATATCCCACACACAAATACATATATAGAAAAAGATTCGCGCATCAACGAAGAGATTGACCGACTGCGACATTCAGCGACACAAGCGCTTATGACTAGAGATGATGTCATCATCGTCGCGTCGGTTTCTTGTATCTATAACCTTGGTTCTCCCGAAGATTATCAAAAATTATCATTGGATATTTTTCAGGGTCAAAATATTACCAGCAAGGAGCTGAATCAACTCCTACGACGTTTGCAATACGAACCAAATCTTGAACTCAAGCGGGGTAGTTTTCGCACGTCACAAGGCGAAATCGAAGTTGTACCAGCGACTGGCGACCATATCATCAAAATTAAGATGAAGGGTAATAAAATTGCGCATTTAAGTCGCGCGGTTGATGTTGATCTTGAAGCACTCTGGCATAGCGAACCAACCTATCACAAAATCCTTGAGGCCAAGATATTCCCAGCCAAATATTGGGTGGCTCCTGATGAGAAAATACACATCGCTATCAAAAATATCCGCGCCGAGATGCAACAGCACATCAAAAAACTATACAAAGACGGATTATTTGTCGAAGCTGAACGTCTTCAGCAAAGAACCGAAAACGATATCAAAATGATCCAAGAAACTGGCTTTTGTCACGGCATAGAAAACTATTCTCGACATCTTGAGTTTCGTGATGCCGGCGCGCCACCATATACGCTGATCGATTTTTTCAAAACAAAAAAAGAGTTCCTCACGATCATCGACGAGTCTCACCTCACCATCCCGCAAGTGCGTGGCATGTATCATGGCGATGCCTCTCGTAAAATGACACTTGTTGAATATGGTTTTCGATTGCCATCAGCGCTAGATAATCGACCGCTACAGTTTGACGAATTCAAAAAGCGCATCGGTCAAACCATATACATATCCGCAACGCCAAAAGAGTATGAGCTTACGCTTTCGGACAAAGGTGGTGTCGTTGAACAGCTTGTCCGCCCGACTGGATTACTGGACCCGGTTGTTGAAATACATAAAACAGAAGGTCAGATCCCACACCTTATCACCGAGATTCACAAACGCGTTGAGAACAAACAACGAGTTCTGGTAACCACACTCACCAAACGAATGGCCGAAGACCTCACCGACTATCTTGCCGAAGCCGGCATTCGTGTAAACTATATCCACTCGGAGATCAAGACTCTACAACGACTGGAGATTATTCATGATCTG
The DNA here is from genome assembly GCA_964446135.1 of uncultured Candidatus Saccharibacteria bacterium. Classification (GTDB taxonomy): domain Bacteria; phylum Patescibacteriota; class Minisyncoccia; order 2-02-FULL-40-12; family IGHO2-01-FULL-4-A; genus CAYUQA01. The sequence goes on from CAYUQA010000064.1 coordinate 11,889, forward strand.
CGTTTGGGCAACTATGATGTTATCGTCGGCGTCAATTTACTGCGCGAAGGACTAGACCTACCCGAGGTTTCGCTTGTGGCTATTTTGGATGCCGACAAAGAAGGCTTTCTACGCAATACAACCACATTAATTCAGACTATGGGTCGCGCCGCCAGAAATATCGAAGGCAAAGTAATCCTCTATGCCGACAAAACAACCGGCTCAATGCAACGCGCCATTGATGAGACCAACAGACGCCGAGCTGTTCAGGAGAAATATAATAAAAAACATAAGATCACACCGACCACTATCGTCAAAAGTTTAAAGCGTTCCGACCTGATTAACGGATCCAAAGAAAAAATAAGCAAATGGTATAGCTACGATCCAAACGACAAAGAATCCAACGAAAAACTAACTCCAAATCAACGGATAGAAAGATTAAACAAAGAAATGGCTCGCGCCATCAAAGAACTCAAATTCGAACGCGCCATGGCCATGCGCGAAGAAATCCTCCGCCTCCGCAAGCAAATCTAAAATCAATAAAAGCACTTGCTTTTTTATTGGTTTATAGTATAATTCTAGGACTATGCCAAATACCAGTTCAGCAAAGAAAGCACTCCGTCAATCGCTTCCAAAAAAAGCGATGAATAGGCGCAGAAAAAATAACTTCAAAGTAGCCATCAAGGAGCTCCGCAAAGCGGTCGCCACAAACGCTAATGACAAGGCCATCGGCCTTTTACCGTTTATTTATAAATCCCTCGACAAGGCGGCCAAGTCCAACACCATTAAAAAGAATAAGGCCAGCCGTCTCAAATCTCGCCTCTCCCGCCTCCTCAAACCCGCCACTGCGTAAATAAGAAAATCCCTCGATAAGAAAATCGGGGGATTTTCTTATCTAACTTTGCTTGGCGATATTTACTACGATACCGAACATAGACATCAGAGCTACAAGCGAAGAACTACCCTGACTGATAAGTGGCAGGGGCACGCCGGTCAGTGGGATAATGCCCGATATCGAAGCGACATTAATAAAAAATTGACTAGCCAGCCATACAGACGCGCCAAGTACTAACAAACGCCCAAAACTATCTTGCACTCGAAGTGCCAAAAAAATCATAACCGTAATCAATACCAGATATAATAATATAAGTATCGCCGCGCCCAAAAATCCTATTTCTTCGGTAATAATAGCAAATATAGAATCGCCTACTGGCTCGGGCAAATAAGCCTGTTTCTGCCGACTTTGTCCAAAACCGACACCAAAGACTCCACCCGATCCGATACCAATAAGTGCTTGGTTGATATGATAAGCCACACCGAGCGTATCTTCCGTTGGCGAGATAAAAGCTTTCAGGCGGTCAGATCGATACGGTGCCACAAGAGCCAGAATCAACATAAATGACAAAAATAATACACCTAATCCGGCAAAATGTTTTATCTTGGCACCGGCAAAAAAATACATAGCAATAGCAATAATTACCACGATACCCAGCGTCCCAAGATCTGGCTGTAATATAAGGAGCGATGAGATAAAAACTAATATAAGAATCAGCGGTACTAGTGTCAGAATTACCTTTTCGTGATTACGATCGCGACTACTAAACCAAGCCGCCAAATAAAGTATTAGGGCAAATTTTAGAAATTCGGATGGCTGAAATTGAAATAGTCCAAAATTAAGCCACCGATGAGCACCCTTTAAATTCACCCCAAAACTTGGAATAAAAATCATGACCAACAAAACAACGGCCACGATAAATGCAAACAGACCAAACTTTCGCCAATTCTTATAAGATATTTTGGAAAAAAAGAGGAACAATGCTAAGCCCGGTAAAAAACCATACAACATCTGGTGCAGTACAAAATAATACGGCGAATCAAACTTGCGCTGGCCATCCGCGATGCCAGAAGATGACAGCATTATCAAACCAAAAGCTACAATAATAAACAAAAAAATCGTAATCAATTTGGCAAATCGCCCATTCTCCTTATGCATTATTACTATTGTAAATCAAGGTACTAAAGAATACCAAACCTATCGGAACAATGGCGGAATTTTGGAGTCGACTAGGAAGATAATGAGGCCAATAACGGCGCCGATGGCTGATACCATCCAAAAACGCATAGTAACTTGAGTCTCCGGCCAACCCTTGGCTTCAAAATGATGATGTAGTGGCGATGATAAAAATATTTTCCTACCACGAAAACGTTTGGAAACAACTTGAATAATCGTAGATAATGACTCAATCACAAAAATAATGCCGATCGGCAAGAGCAAAAATGGTGTTCTGGTGTACATGGCTATAGTACCCAACACAACACCCAAAGACATCGAACCGGTGTCACCCATAAAAAACTTGGCCGGAAATATGTTATACCACAAAAAAGCAACCAAAGAGCCCATGATAGCGGCGCTAAATACCGCTAGGTCCATTCTGCCCTGCACAAAAGCAATCGCGGCATAGGCACCAAAAGAGGTCAGAAATACGCCAGCGGCAAGACCATCCAAACCATCTGTTTGATTGGCTGAAAATGAAGTCGCGACCAGCACCAAAATCACGAAAGGAATAAAAAGCCAGCCGATGAAAACATCACCATAAAAAGGAACTGAAATCGACTCAAAACCAAGTTTAAAATAAAACCACCAAGCGCCGCCAACAGCAACAAGGGTATAAAGCAAAAGTCGATAACGCATCTGCAATCCACCACCCTTGGGGCCGATACGAAAAATACCCAAAATATCATCTAATAGTCCCACTAGTGCCGCCACAATAAGCGCGCCATATGGTAAAAAAGTTTGCGCTCGCGATAAGAAATTTACTCTAGACCAAAAACCATCAACATATACTGACAGATACCAGAATACAGATGTGATGATGACAACCGTGAACCAGATCAAAACACCACCCATGGTCGGCGTGCCCTCTTTGTGTTGGTGTAATTTTTGAAAAATTGGCGCGCCAGCATTTCGTATTTGCTTACCCAGACGATATCTTTTTAGAATTTTAAGCCAAAGTGGAGTTAGAACTAGGGTAATAAAAAAACATAGCGTTGCTACTACAAAAATGCGTACAACATTGAATGTCGTAAAAACATGTTGCGGATCATTGATAAGTTGGAGTTGATCCATAATAAGTTATTCCCAGCGGAAAGCCGTTTTGCCCCAGCGAATCAATTTTGTAGTTTCACTAAAGCGATCGTTCGAACCGAGTATAACACTTATTAACATATTTTTGTTGTCTTGTAAAGATACTTCGAGCAGAAGTGAGCCGAGTGAGGCATTTGTAAATCCGGTTTTGCCACCGATAATCCCGTCAATTTTACCCAATAATTGATCGGTATTTATTACATTATGTGTCCTAGTGCCATCATAGGATAAAATAGTATCTGATGCTGTTCTCAATATACTCAAAATATTTGTATGGCGCTGATTGATATATAGCACCAGCTCTACAAGATCACGGACACTGGATACGCCGTTGTCATTTAGACCAGAGGGGTCAAGAAATTTGGTATCGGCCATACCAAGATCTCTGGCCTTTTCGTTCATTTTTTGAACAAGGTCGATGCCTTGATTTTTCGCATATTGGTCAAAAGTTACAGCCGCATCATTTGAAGATTTAATGAGCATCATCTTTAAGAGATCGAGTCCGAGCAAGCGTTCACCTTTTATAAAATCAGCGCCTTGTCCGTCTACATTAACCGCTTCTGACGGTACGGAGATAATATCACTCATATTTATATTTTCTAAGATCACTACGGCAGACATGAGTTTGGTGATAGACGCAATCGGTAAACGCAGATCGGCATTTTTGCTAAATAAAAACTTGGACGAAACCACGTCATAAAGACCTATCGCTCGAGCGCTAATGTCGGGATCCGGCACATTAAAATCCCTAATAGGAAGATAACTAATTTGAGTTACTGGCAATACAAACGCTTGATTATATACAACCGGCATTGGAGTCGCAGTAAAAGCCGCTTGAGAACGTCCCGTAATATCGAAATAGAAAAAACCAAACGCCGCCGCCGCTGTTAAAAGCAACACAAAAACCGCCAAAATACTAAACCTCATTATTTTAGTATAGAATCTATAGAATGATACTGCAAATCACAAGCTATCAAATACCAAGGTTCAAATACCAAGGTTCGACCTTGGAAAACGATGGTGGGGCTTTTTCTTTTTTATACAGAAAATTAATCAGTTTTTGAAATATCAACTATCTTGATGTGAAGCTCTTTGAGATGCTTTGGGTTGGCCGAAGAAGGTGCATCCATGACCGAAGTTTGACCGGAAGCGGATACCGGAAAAGCAATAACTTCGCGGATATTTGGTTCTTGTGCGAGGAGCATCACCAGACGATCGAGTCCTGTGGCACTGCCGGCATGCGGTGGCGCGCCATAGGAATAGGCACGGATCAAATGTCCGAAACGCTCTTCAGTCTGCTCTGGAGTTAATCCCATAATTTCAAATACTTTGCGCTGAACTTTCGGATCAGAAATACGCACACCACCCGACGCGAGTTCGTGACCGTTGCAGACCAAATCATACTGCTGCGCGCGCAGATTTTCGAGATCCTCACCCTGCATCAATTTTTCGACATGCTCGGCTTTGGGCGCCGAGAAAGGATTGTGCGCAAATGTGAGTTTGTTTTTATCGCCACTCAACGTCTCATCCCATTCGTCTTTTTCGAATAACGGAAAATCAACTACCCAAGCAAAGGCAAAGGTCTCGGGATCTTTCGGATCTTCGCGCAGATCAAATTTATCCGCGCCAAATTTTTGCGTTGCTTCCTCATGAGTGAAAACAGGAAATGGCTTTTGTAAAACTTTTTTACCACAAGATTCCACCACATGGATCATCAGCCCCTCTATCATATCGCGGATGTCTTGCTCGGTAGCAAAAGACATCTCCATATCGATCTGGGTGTGTTCTAGCTGTCGATCACCACGCAAATCTTCGTCACGAACCGCACGAGCAATCTGATAATATCTTTCGAAGCCAGCGATCATCAGAAGTTGTTTGTATTGTTGTGGCGATTGAGGCAAAGCATAAAAATTACCCGGTTGAAGTCGAGATGGTACCAAAAAATCACGCGCGCCCTCGGGCGAAGTTTTGGTCAAAAGCGGCGTTTCAATTTCGATAAAATCATTCTTATTAAAATAGTCACGTACAAGTGAGGTGACTTTGTGGTGCAAACGCAAATTAGCGGCCATGCGTTGACTACGCAAATCAAGATAGCGATATTTGAGTCGCGTCTCATCGGCAACGCCATATGTATCTTTGTCTATTTCAAACGGTGGCGTTTCGGCTTCGGAAATGATTTTTAATTCGGTCGGCTGGAGTTCTACATTGCCGGTTTCGATTTCAGCATTTCTCATTTTTTCTGGGCGCTCGACAACTTGACCATGCAACCAGACTACCCATTCAGGACGCAATTTTTGTGCATCATCATACCCCGGCGTTTTGGGATCAAAAACCACCTGCATCAACCCACTACGATCACGAAGATCAATAAAAACAAGCTTGCCGTGATCACGACGCGTATGAACCCAACCAGCTAACTCCACACTCTGGCCGACTTTATCTTTTGTTTCATTTACAACAATTCTCATAGTCTTTTGATTATATCGAACGGGCATAAAAAAACAAACAAGCTACGTGGCGAGTTGAGCTTGTTCTTCAGCAACCAGCGCGGCATATTGTTCTTGGAGAGCGATATATTGTTCGGCCTCCTGCTCGGCCAACTGATAGAGTTCGGCGCGCAAAACATCAAAGTTATGTTTTGCTTTTTGATATGAACGCCAAACTTCGTATGTCGCCACGGGGATATTGTCAGCTAGAGGCGTAAGACTAATCAACCAGACCCAGTTAATCTGGCCGGGATGGCGGATAGCAGATGTGATCTTTGATACGCTCGCCCGAGACGTCTGCGTGCTGGCACCACGTGAAAGATTTAATTGCTGTGAACTATTTTGACCTCCAACACGAGTCTGACGAACTCGTTCAATATCTCGGCGTAAGCCCTCAGATTTTTGACGATTTTTGTCGGCACCCTTTTCAACAACACCACCAAGTTGAATAAGAAGATTGGCCTGTCTCTTATCTCGACGAGTCACAAGATACCATGCAGAAAAATTTGCCGGTTTTATAACCAAATACCGGAATGCTAACAAAAGTCCGGCTGACCAAGCATCGCCACCAGTATCTTCTATAGCAACATTGAGAAAATCAAGTGTGCTGGTAAACGACGCGAGCCATATATAATTTTTTTTGCTTGGCGGTTTTATTTCAGAGTATAATTTTTCAACATCTGAGATAATTGATTCGATACTTTGACTGGCTTTACCGCGCTGTATCGCCAGAGACTGAACATTTTTTTCGACACTCTGCGTTTGTGCCTGCGCTTCTGCTGACGAGGTCGGAGTTGGAAACGGTGTCGGGCGCGGTAAACCACCGACTGGCGTACCGACTCTGGGTTGAACTTGCCCCGCTGATGCGACTGGCTTTGGTCCAACTGCCCGAGCATCCGCAAGTTGTTTTGAAAAATTCTGTTCGCTACCAGCGCTTGGTGTCGGCGCCACCCCAACCGAAATCGGTTTCGGTTGGGGTGATACGCCACTCGACGCCTTACTATTTTGAGCCATTAATAATAAGTATACGAGAAAATAAAAAATCTGTCCGCCCTGTTGGATTCGCCATTTCGACTCTCATTCCGACCAGCCGTCGGA